>JAZNPU010000189.1:0-8009 GCA_045589795.1 Clostridia bacterium | reverse complement strand
ATGTTGTCGTTTGGCATGTTGTTTTGTTTTGCTTTTTGAATAACATCATAAAGTTTGTTGTTTGTGTTTGGATCACCTCCACCAAGTTTAACAGCTACTGCAATTTCTCTGCCAATTTTGGTGAAAATTTTTCCTCTTTTTGCATCCATCTTGTTTTTTGTGGCTTGAATGTTGTGCCACTTGCTATGTCCGCTCATAAATTCTCCTAAAATTATAAATTCTTGCCTTCTAAAGCATACATAATGATGCTCACAGAAACACCAGCATTCAAACTTTCCATTCCATTTTTCATTGGCAATTTTATAAGTCTGCCTGCTTCTTTTAATTCTTCAGAAACCCCGTTTCCTTCGTTTCCAACAACAATTGCATAATCTCCATCAACGGCAAAATTGTCATAAATGTTTTGACCATTCATGTCTGCAACCAACAATTCAATTTTATGTTTTTTGCAAATTGAAATCACTTCATTATAATCTGATGGATAAAGGTTTACTCCATATATTCCACCACATGTGCTTCTTACAACCTTTGGGCTATATGCATCAACACATTCAATGGTGAAAATATCAGTGAATCCTGTTGCAACAGCAGATCTAATAATTGTTCCCATATTGCCTGGATCACTAATTTTGTCTAAAACCAAAATTTTATTGTTTTGCTTGTGTTCATAGATTGAAGCAACCGGTAGTGTTGCAACAGCAACAATTCCTTGTGGAGTTTCTGTTCCACTAATGCTTTTTAGAACTGAAGAAGAAACAAACAAAACTGGAGCCATTGTTGAAGTGATAATTTTTTCAAAATCTTTGACTTTGTTGCCATCAACAAAGATTTTTTCTAATTCGACATTTTTAGCAATCGCTTCCAAAACTTGTTTTCTGCCTTCAATCAAAAATTGACCATAATATCTGCGATTCTTTTTGTCGTGTAAACTACGGGCTTCTTTTACACTTGAATTATCTAAACTTGTGATAATTTCCATAAATTTTCTCCATATCACAAAAAATACCTCTTTACGAGAGGTATTTATGATTTACTATGCATTTTTAAGTGCAGCTTTTGCAGTTTCGCAAAGTTTGCCGAATGCAACTTTGTCAGATACAGCAAGGTCTGCAAGAACTTTACGGTTAAGGTCAATGTTTGCAACCTTCAAACCATGCATAAGTTTGCTATAAGATAGTTCATATGCTCTTGCACCAGCATTGATACGAGCAATCCACAATCTTCTGAAATCTCTTTTCTTGTTTTTTCTGCCAACATATGCATATTGTTCGCTTCTCATAACTGCTTCTTTAGCAACTCTGTATAGCTTGCTTTTTGAGCCCCAATAACCTTTAGCGGCTTTCAAAACTTTAACTCTTTTCTTGTTAGCATTAACGCCTCTTTTAATTCTCATTATCTTATCCTCCTATTAACCTTGGTTCCCTACTAATTTTTTGATGGTCTTTTCTTGACCAGCGAAAACATATGCAGTTCTTCTAGCATTTCTTTTTCTGCCTGTTTCTTTAACTGTTAATAGGTGTCTTTTGTGTTGGTGTGCTCTTTTAACTTTACCGCTTTTTAGCACAACGAATCTTTTTTTAGCGGCACTATTTGTTTTTTGCTTTGGCATTTTCTAAGCCCTCCGTATAAATTATTTTTTTGCGATTGGGGCAACAATCATAATAACATTTCTACCCTCTACTTTTGGTTCTCTTTCTTTAGTGCCGTAGTCCGCAATCATATCAAAGAAAGAGTTTGAAATCTCAATGCCTTTTTGCCAATAAGCTTGTTGACGACCTCTCATCCAAAGAGCAACTTTAACTTTGTTGCCAGCTTGCAAAAATTTGATTGCATTTTTGGCTTTAACTTGCATATCATGAATTTCAATTGTCATGCTCAATTGAACTTCTTTCAATTCAGTCACTTTTTGGTTTTTACGGTTTTCTTTTTCTCTTTTTGCCTTGTCGAACAAAAATTTACCATAGTCCATAAGTTTGCAAACTGGAGGAACTGCATTAGGTGAAATTTTAACAAGGTCAAGATTTTGTGCATCAGCAATAGCATTTGCTTCCTTTGCACTCATAATTCCAAGTTGTTCACCGTTTGCTCCTACCAATCTTACTTGTGGATCGGTAATGTCTGCATTGATTTGATGTTCTTGTTTTATTGCCATATAACTCCTTATATCTTCACTTAAATCAAAAAAGTGAGATGTTTATAAAGAAAACATCCCACCCATAATAATTCAAAGCGAACATATAATTCACTAATTTTATTAAATTTTGGTACCAACAAAAGTTCTCATTCGGTTGGTGGAAATGGCTTTCTCTTTATAAAACATTGGTATAATACACCATCAAACACAGTTTGTCAAGTGTTTTTACTTTTTATTTTTGATTTCAGCATCTAGCATTTCGCATAGTGCTTCTAGGCTAACATCTTTGATTTCTTCGCCGTTTCTTTTTCTGATGCTAACTGTTCCATTTGCAACTTCGTTTTCACCAATAATTAGCATATATGGAACCTTTTCAAGTTGTGCTCCACGAATTTTGTATCCAACTTTTTCTGCTCTAAAGTCATTTTCAATTCTATATCCTTTGGCAAATAGTTTATTTGAAACCTCGCGAGCATAATCTTCACTCTTTTCACTTACATTGATCATTTTCAATTGAACAGGAGCAATCCATAGTGGGAATGCACCTGCATAATGTTCAATCAAAATTCCGATAAATCTTTCAATAGAACCCAAAACAACACGGTGAACCATGATTGGACGATATTTTCCGTTGTCTTTGCCTGTATATTCAAGCTCAAATCTTTCAGGAAGTTGGAAATCAAGTTGGATTGTTCCACATTGCCAAGTTCTGCCAAGGCAATCCTTCAAATGGAAGTCAATTTTTGGACCATAGAAAGCTCCATCACCTTCATTGATCACATAGCTCTTGCCACTTGCATTTAGAGCTTTTTTGAGTGCTTCTGTTGCCATTTCCCAATCAGCATCATTACCCATGCTATTTTCTGGTCTGGTTGAAAGTTCAACAGAATATTCAAATCCAAAAATGCTATAAACATCATCAATAAGTTTCATAACACCAAGAATTTCACTTTCAATTTGTTCTGGTGTCATAAAGATATGAGCATCATCTTGAGTAAAGCAACGAACTCTCATAAGGCCATGAAGGGCTCCAGAAAGCTCATGACGGTGAACTAAACCAAGTTCAGCAACTCTTTCAGGAAGATCACGATAACTGTGGATTTTGTTTGCATAAACAAGCATTCCACCTGGGCAGTTCATTGGTTTAACAGCAAATTCTTTTTCGTCAATGTTTGTTGTATACATGTTTTCACGATAGTGGCTCCAATGACCTGAACGAATCCACAAATCTTTGTCTAGCATTGTTGGAGTGCTGATTTCTTTATATCCATATTCTCTATGTTTTTCTCTCCAGAAATCAATCAAAACATTTCTCAACACCATACCTTTTGGAAGCCAGAATGGAAAACCAGGACCTTCATCAAAAATTTCATAAAGTTCAAGTTCTTTTCCAAGTTTGCGGTTATCTCTTTTTTTTGCTTCTTCAAGCATTGTGAAATATGCTTCCATTTCACTCTTCTTTTCAAAACAAACACCATAAATTCTTGTGAGCATTTTGTTTTTGCTATCGCCTCTCCAATATGCACCAGCAAGTTTTGTTAGTTTGAAAGCTTTAATCATGCCTGTGCTTTTTAGGTGTGGTCCACGACAAATATCAAAAAATTCACCTTGTGTATAAATTGTCACAGGTTCGTTGTTTTCGATGCCTTCCAAAATTTGAACTTTATATGGTTCATTTTCTTCTTTCATAAGCTTGATAGCATCTTTTTTAGAAATTTCACTTCTTTTAATTTCAAAGTTGGCTTTGATAATTTTTTGCATTTCTGCTTCAATTTTGTCAAGGTCATCAACCGTCACTTGGCTCTTAAAATCAAAGTCATAATAATATCCTTCGTCTGTAGCTGGTCCAATGCTTAATTGTGCATTAGGATAAATTGTTTTAACAGCTTGAGCCAACACATGGGCACATGTGTGTCTCATAATTGTTTTATATTCAGGATCTTTGTTTGTTAAGATAACTAAATCACAGTCTTGGTTAAGTGGTGTGTGAAGATCAACCAGTTTATCACCAATTTTGCCACAAACTGCCATTCTAGCTAAACCTTCAGAAATTCCACATGCAATTTCTGCTGTTGTGATACCTTGTTCAAACTCCTTAATTTCACCCTTCAAATTAATTTTAACTTTGCTCATAAATTCCTCCTTTTTTGCAAATAAAAAGCCCTTATGCTTCCGCATAAGGACGAAATATACATATTCCGCGGTTCCACCTTATTTGCCGGGTTGGCCACTCATTATTAAATTTTGATCAGCGTGCTAAAAGTGGTTTCTTAATTTGCCCGTATCTCTACAAAACTTCCAGCCTAGGTTTTGCTCTCTGGTTAGACGGTTGTCAAACAATACTTGTCTTTTGCCGTTTAGCTAATTTCTAAAATTAGTATATGCTTACAAATCAATATTGTCAAGTCTTTTGAAAAATTATAAACTAAAAATTTTATCACTAAAAACAGATTGCAGTTTGCTGTTAAGCAACTGATAATTTGGCAAATGACCGTGCAAATAAATTTTCTTTGGATTCAACGAAATTGCTTCAATAACAATATTTTCAACTGCTGTCACAGAATCGTCAAACACCAAGTCACTTTCTTTTCCATCAATTTTTAGCCAAATCTGTTTTCCTTTGCCATAAATATGCAACTCTTCAACTCTAGTTGTTGTTGCAGAAACAAAATATTGAGTTAACTGAGCTAAAGATTTGTCTTTTAGTATAATTGGCATACTTTCATTAACAACCATAGCAATATCCAACCAGCGACTTCTTAAATCAAATAGTTGAAACAAATAAAAACTATCAATATTGATTTTTCTATCCAAAACCAAATTCTTGTTAATTATTTCACTATCTGTTAGAGCATCAAAAACCACAAGTGATTGCAAAAATGATTTATATGTAAACCTGTTTTTTATGTTAAGCATAATGTTTTGTGATAAAAATTGATACTTATAAAAGTTAACTATATTTTCAGAAATCAATTCAGCTAAAACGGGTTTCAGAAATTCTGAATGTTGATTTTTCACTGCAATACTAAGTTCATTGCAGTGTTTTATCACAATGCCCTCTAAATTTTCAATAATTGGTTTTAGTGATGAATGAATATTGTTTAATATCTGTGAATTTCCCTTGCAAACTATTGTGAACTCAAACATTAACATCTCCGCTAATGGTAGTGTATGCAAAGAAAATTAATATTAATCACACATTACATTTTTCGCAAAAAAAAGGAATGAATATCATTCCTATATATAATATGGATACTTCTCCTGAAATGAAGAACTTTTGTTAAGCAATAAGCCATCTTGTCTTTCTCTCTGGAGATCATTTGCAACAGATTGATACATCTCAATTAGTTCATTTCTATCAATTAATCTCACATTATTTTCTTTTGCAAGCTGCTCTGCTTGAGGGGTGAAAATATTGTTTGTTATCACCCATGCCTCATCACTTTTATAATGTATTTGAGCAGTTGCAATCTCTTGAACTGCCTTGCTTCCAACTGGTTTTGAGTATCTTTTTGCTTGAACAATAATCTTTTTGTTGGTTTGTGGATCAATCAAAATCAAATCTGCACCATAATCTCTGCTTTTTTGAGTCTGAGAAACCTTAAAACCTAAATAAAACAACAAAATTCTCAAATAATCTTCAAACATATAACCTTCCATTAGGTCAATGTCTGTTATTCCTTTTGTCAAGAGCAACTGTTGCCCTTCAAGTTCAATTTTTTTCCATTCTTTTTTCTTTTTACTCTTTTTTACGGCAGAAACAATACCTTCAATTATTAAAACAGGAGTTAAAACAATCAAAAGTATAAAAAAGAAAAATCTTTTGAAAAAATTATTATTTGATTTTTGCATATTTAGATTATACCTATTTTCATATAACAAATCAAACCTTTAACAAACATTTTACAATCAAACTTAAAACATGTTATGATGTTGTTGATAGGAGACTTATATGATCGTAGCAATTGACGGAACCACAGGGAGTGGAAAATCAACCATTAGCAAAAATCTTGCTCAAAAATTAAACTTTGCATATATCAGAACAGGCAGCTTTTATAGAGCTATTGCTTTGAAAATTCTTACTGAAAACATAGATTATTCAAACATTGAAATAATCAACAATATGCTTACAACAACAAATATTCAAAACACATTCGATAATGGACATGTAAAATTGTTGTTAGATGGCAACGATGTGAGTAAACAAATCAACTCTGTTGAGGTTTCAAACTTTGTTTCAAAAATTGCACAAATACCTGAAATTCGTGCTTATGTTAAAAACCTTCAAAGAGCTTCTGCAAAATCTTGCAAAAACATTGTCATGGAAGGCAGAGACATTGGTTCTGTTATTTTCCCGGAAGCAGAAGTTAAAATTTTTATTGATTGCGACATTGATGTCCGAGCTTTAAGGAGAGTTTATCAATATCGCAAAAACGATCAAATTATTAGCTTTGAAGATGCTAAAAATGCAATTTTGCAAAGAGATTATGACGACATCAATCGCAAAGTTTCTCCACTCATTAGATTGCCGGAAGCATTTTATTTAGACACAGCAAACTATACTATTGATGAATGTGTCGAAATTTTATATAAGCACACAATGTCTAAAAACAAAAAATAACAGCAGCAAGCTGTTATTTTTTTTATTCCAACCAAATACTAAACTTGCAACCGCAATAGTTTTGGCGATATATATTATTTTCTTTGCTTAAGTCTATGCTTCGTTTGTAGCCATCTTTTTTCTTAAAATCACTGACTAGATATTCGATACCATATTTCTTAGATAAACTTAGCCCAATTTCATTAAGAATTTGAGCATTTTTGTGAGGACTAACAGACAAGCTTGTTGTGAAAATGTCAAACCCTTTTTCTTTTGCAACTTTGGCTGTATAATCAAGCCTAAGGGCAAAACAAACTGAGCATCTTTTGCCTCCTTCTGGTTCACTTTCTAAACCTTTTACACAATCAAAAAATTCGTTTTGGTCATAGTCACAATCAATAAAATTAATGATTAAACCTTTTGATTTGAGTATTTCGATATATCTAATTTGTTCACTTTTTCTTTTTGTATATTCTTCAGTTGGGTAAATGTTTGGATTATAATACAAAACAGTAAGTTCATAATCATTAGACAATCTTTCAATAACGGCTGTGCTACATGGTGCACAGCATGTGTGTAGAAGCATTTTTTTCATAACTGCCTTGCTATGCTCTCCATAGCACTCCTTTTACATTCTTTCAGGGATAACAAAACCTAGTGTGTTGCTAGCTTGTTCAATTGCTCTCAAAGACAATTTGCAAAGAGCCAAATAACTTTGTTTTTTGCTGGTATTTTGTTCGGTTAAAATTTTTGTGTTGTTATAAAATCTGCTAAATGTTGAACAAAAATTATAAAGTGCCAAGCACAAACTATTCATACCATATTCTGAATAGCTAATATGATATGATTCATTAAGTTTTGCAAGGTTCAACACAAGTTCTCTTTGATCAGCATCAAAAATTTCAACAGTGCTTGCAGCAACATCAGCCTTAGAAAGCAAGCTTTTGATTCTGGTTCCTGTGTATTGAATATATGGACCAGTTTTGCCTTCAAAACTAGTAAATTTATCTAAGTCAAACACATAATCACGATTACAAACAAAACTCAAATCACCAAATTTTGCAGCCGCCAAACCAATTTGAAGAGCCAAATCTCGGTCTTCCTTGATTCCGTTAGCTTCAAGCTTTTTAAGAGCACTTTCAGTCACTAAATCAATAATATCTTCAAGCTTAATTGTTTCTCCACTTCTGGTTTTGAATGGTTTACCATCTTCACCATTCATTGTGCCATAGCTAACATGTGTTAATTTTGTGTTTTCACCAACAATTCCAGCTT
>JAZNPU010000188.1:0-3259 GCA_045589795.1 Clostridia bacterium | reverse complement strand
TTGTTGTTGATGAATATGGTGGAACAAGTGGCCTTGTGACCATGGAAGATGCTCTTGAAGAAGTTGTTGGTGAAATCTATGACGAACACGACGACAACGAAAGAGAACCAATTGAAAAACTTGAAGAAAACAAGTTCAGAGTTGATCCACATGTTAGTGTTGAAGAACTCTTTGAATTTTTGGAAATTGAGCACTTGCCAGAAACAGAATATTCTAGTGTTGGTGGAATGGTTTATGAACTTTTAGAAAACCTTCCAGAAGTTGGTGCAAGCATCAAAGTTCAAACAATTGATGACATCTTGGACGAACACAACAACTATAAATCTATTGTTGCTGACCTAACCTTCACTGTTGAAGCCTGCGAAGACGATAGAATCACAGACATCAGCCTTGTTGTTGAAAGATCAACTCAAGATAGCGAAGAAAATTAATTATTAACAATTTTCTAAAAAAATGTTAAAACAAAAACACCGCCACCGCGGTGTTTTTTTATGAAAAAAGCAATCTTAATAAAATTTTTCTAAACTATTTACAAATTTATATTATATAGTGTATAATACCAAAGTTAAAAATTTTTGGAGAAAATTATGGAAAACAATATTAAAGGAATTAGAAATGTTGCTATTATTGCCCATGTAGACCATGGCAAAACTAGCTTGGTAAATGAACTTTTGAAACAAGGTGGGGTTTTTAGAACAAACCAAGATGTTGCTGACAGAGTTATGGACAGCGGTGCTCTTGAAAGAGAAAGAGGAATCACCATTTTGAGTAAGAATGCTGCATTGATGCATGGAGACATTAAAATCAATGTTGTTGACACTCCTGGACATGCTGACTTTGGTGGCGAAGTTGAAAGAGTTTTGAAAATGGTTGACGGTGTTTTGCTTGTTGTTGATGCTTTTGAAGGAACAATGCCTCAAACAAGATTTGTTTTGCAAAAAGCTTTGGAACTAAATCATAAAGTTATTGTTGTAATTAACAAAATCGACAGAAAAGATGCCAGAATCAGCGAAGTTGTTGATGAAGTTTTGGAACTTTTGATGGATCTTGGTGCAAGTGATGAACAACTAGACAGCCCTATTTGCTATGCCAGTGCCAGAATGGGAATCTGCAGTTTGGATCCAGATGTTCAAGGAACAGATATGAAACCACTTCTTGACACAATTGTAGAACATATTCCTGCTGCTGGTGGAAACCAAAATGCACCATTCAAAATGCTAGTTTCAAGTTGCGAACAAAATGATTATCTTGGAAAACTTGCTGTTGGAAAAGTTGAATCAGGAAGTTGCAAAATCAATGAACAACTTGCTCTTGTGAACTATCATGATGCAAACAAAAAAATCGTGTTTAAAGTTAGCAATGTGTTTGAATATCAAGGACTAAAAAGAGTTCCTGTTGAAAGTGTTGCAACTGGTGACATTATTTGCATAAGCGGAACCGAAGAAGTGACAATTGGTGACACTGTGACCGACAAAGACGACCTCACTGCTATTCCATTTGTTAAAATAAGCGAACCAAGTGTTGAAATGGAATTTTCTGTAAATAACAGCCCATTTGCAGGAACAGAAGGCAAATTCTGCACAAGCAGACACCTTCGTGACAGACTTATGAAAGAAGCTGTTAAGGACCTTAGCTTGAAGGTTTATGAAACAGACAATGCCGACACATTCCGTGTTCTTGGCCGTGGTGAAATGCATATTTCAATTTTGGTTGAAAACATGAGAAGAGATGGCTATGAATTTCAAGTTAGCATGCCAAAAGTTATCTATAAAGAAATTGACGGTGTGAAATGCGAACCTATTGACGAACTTATTATTGATGTTCCTGAAGAATCTGTTGGAACAATTATTGGAACTCTTGGAGCAAGAAAAGGCGACCTTATTAGCATGAGTAACCGCGGAAGCAGAATCAGACTTGAATTCCACATTCCTAGCCGTGGATTGTTTGGATACAAAAGCCAATTTTTGACAGATACTCGTGGTGAAGGTGTTATGAACAGTGTGTTCCATGCATATGAACCATATAAAGGTGCAATCGACAGCAGAAACTTTGGTACTCTTGTTGCTTACGAAAACGGTGAAGCTGTTCAATATGGCTTGTTTAACAGCCAAGAAAGAGGAAGACTACTTATTACCCCAGGAACAAAAGTTTATGGCGGAATGGTTGTTGGAATCAACCCAAAAGCCGAAGATATTGTT
This sequence comes from Clostridia bacterium, assembly GCA_045589795.1. Lineage (GTDB taxonomy): Bacteria > Bacillota > Clostridia > Christensenellales > UBA1242 > RGIG4790. Next base: position 1,061 of record JAZNPU010000188.1, on the reverse strand, counting down.
GTTAATGTTTGCAAAAGAAAACAATTAACAAACATGAGATCATCAAGTGCTGATGAAGCTCTTCGCCTTGAACCAGTTAAATTCTTAACTCTTGAAGAAAGCCTTGAATTTTTGGGTGATGATGAACTTTTGGAAGTGACTCCAACAAGTTTGAGAATCCGCAAAAAAATTCTTGACCACACAATGAGAGGAAGAGCTGATCACAGAAAGAAAAATGCTGAATAAAATTTAATGTTATAAAAAACAACAGGTTTGAAACCTGTTGTTTTTTTACTTTCCATATTTTTTTGTAAATTGTCTATATCTTATTTTTGCATCTGCAATGCTTCTGTTGATAGCCATTCTGTTAGATAGTCCATATCTTAACCCATACAGTTCAGTATATTCAAGTAAGTCATTGCCAAACTTAACTATAGAGTTTTGAAACTCTTTGTATTCTTCGATATAACTCTTGCTCAATTTTTCAAAAGTTGCATTTTCTACCAACTCACTAATTCTGTTTTGAATTTCAAACAATAACAACATGTTTGAAGCCATTCTTTTTTTTGCTGCTCTTCTATCTGTTTCTTTCAGTTTATCGTATGCATAAGATTGCCAAACACACATTGATGGTATTGTATATTTACGAAATTGATACATTAAAAAATCTAGGGCATCCATCTTCTTGTCTTTAGCGGCATTGATACCCCTGTTGAAATATGTCTCAAACAGCTCCATATTAAAATCATCATTAGGACTATCAATTAAAGATATTAATGCTCTTGCTAAAAGAACCAATGGTTCATTGGGATTAGCTTGCAAAAAATTATCATATAATTCCATTGCTTTTCCATCGTTGCCATTGCCTTCGTAGCGGCCACCTTTTTTCAAAACTGTATTAACATCTAAAAGTTCTACTTTACCCTCTTTTTTGAACAAGTTGACTGAACCGCAATATGAACATTTGCATTGACTTATGTTTTCACCAATATTTAGCACTCCACCACAACTCAAACATTTTATTACCTTATTTTTCATAAAAACCTCCGTTCATAACTATTATAACATATTTGTTTTTATTT
>JAZNPU010000187.1:0-2116 GCA_045589795.1 Clostridia bacterium | reverse complement strand
TTGCAGACGAAAACACAACAGTGATGGTCAAAGCAGATAGCCTTACAAGTGATGATGTTTCAAAAATCCTAACTATTTTAGTCAATGAAATAAATGTTGATGCAACAAATGTAAAGGTTATGAGTGTCTAATAATCAAATGTCTATGATTTTGGGGTCGCATGAGCGGCTCCTTTTTTAATGTTATTTTTTACAAAAATAATTGCAGAATCTCTTTTTGCATGTTATACTATCAGTATAATTCATAATAGGAGAAATATATGGCAAAAAACATAGTCACTCAGGCAGAAGGTGAAGTAAACAATAAAAAGAATGTTGTTCTTAGCATAGTTAATCTTGCAACTCAAGAAATCAATGGCATTGCAGGCATCAGCAGAAAAGCCATTCCAGCTATCAAAAGAATGCTTAACAAAAACTATCACAAAGGTGTCATTTTAGAATTTGTTGATAATTCTGTTTATGTTGATGTTTTTGTAAAAGTAAAATTTGGTTATTCTGTTAGAGATGTTGCATTTAGAGTTCAAGAAAACATCAAAAGCAGCATTGAGTCAATGACAGAATATAAGGCTGCTGAAATCAACATTCATGTCACAGGTGTAGTTTTCACAGAAGAGGAAGATGTTCAATAAGGAGAAATTTTTATGAACAAAGATAGGTTTGTCACAAATCGTATTGTGTTTGTCACATTGGCAATTGCATTATTAATTGCAACATGTGTAATCGGATGCATAAATATTGTTCAATGGCTAAAGGATTTGCTCATTGTGGTGTTGTCGCTTGGTTCATGTGCTTGCACATATTTTGCAGTTGGTGTAAATATTCAATCTAAAACAAAAGAGAGTGATGCTTATGAAGAATAAAAACTTGATTTGGGTCATTTTATCGTGTTTAACCACAATAGCAGTTTCAGCAGTTCAATTGCTCAGCATTCAGTTGTGGATAAAGATTCTTGTTTCTGTTTTTGGTTGCTTGATTGTTTCGGCAATTTTGGTTGTTGCCGCAATTGGTCTTGTTCGCAGAAGAAAGAAAATGCTAGAAAAAAAGAAAGCCGAACAAAAATTAAATTCAGAGGCAGTGTTGTCTCCACTTGATCTTTATGCATTGCTTAAAATTGTTCCACAATACAATTCTGATGGATCATTGAAAGATATCTATGATTTGTTGCAAATCAGTCCTCAATATGACGAAAAGGGCAAACGACTTTTAACCATTTACGAAAAATTGGGAATTAACCCAAAGTTTAATCAAAATGGTGCAGAAATCCCATATGTGTTAATTATTAAAAATCGCATCAAAAGTTTGGCTAAAGTTCAAGAAGCCACAGCTCCTTTAATTTATTATCCAAGAAGTAAACAAATTGCTGGCGAAAAACTTGTTCTTCCAGTTCCTGTTATGCAAGGAGACGAAAAGGGTCAAGAAAAACCAAAAGCACCAATTGTTATCAAGACAAAAACAACAAAAGGTGCTCCAAAAGGTAAACCATCAAAGTCACCTTCACTTAATTATGGCCCTGGTCCAATCATAAAACCAGGCAGTTCAAAAGGTGGATATAAATACAACAAGTCTGTTCCGTTATATTCTGGAGCTTTTAATACTCCAAAGAAAGAAGCTCCAAAACCTGTGGATAAACCACCACGACAACCTCAGCCACCACAAGAAACAAAAACCGCATCGTTGTTGTTGTCTGTGCACCAAATGCCAAACACTGGAAGTACTGAAATTACTATGGGGAAAAACAAAGTGAAGAATCAATATCAAACTTCACAAATAAGTGGTATTATTTTTCCACACGAACCTGAAAACTCATAAAACAACAAAATAGGAGAATTATAAACACATGAGTAAAAGAGCAGAAGCAAGAGAAGTTGCCGTCAAACTTGTTTTTGAATACTTATTCAATAATCAAATCAACGAGCAATTGATCACTGATCTTTCAGAAGAATATAAACTCGACAACGAGCAACAATATGCTGCTAGAGTATATTTTGGAGTTGTCCAAAACATGGACTCTCTTTCTGAAATAATAAAGACACATGCTGTTGGTTATACATACGACAGAATTTTCAAAGTTGACAAAGCAATTATGCTTGTTGCTTTATATGAAATTTTGCATGAAC
>JAZNPU010000186.1:0-5291 GCA_045589795.1 Clostridia bacterium | reverse complement strand
AATTCTGATATTGAATGTATCTTCGTTTCCATAAGCACTAAGAACTGTCCATTTGCCAGGTTTTAATGCACCTTTTGAGCTAACGGTCACCATTTTGCGAGGTTGCAACACAATGTCGTTTTTAACAAATGTGATATTTTGGTTGCCGTTTTCATCAACGATTGTTTCATCTTCGCTGTATCTAACACCGTTTTTCACAACAACACCATCAACTTCGCGAGTTTCTTGTTCTTTGCGAAGTTTTTTTGCTTTTGCTGATTTAACTGCAATAATGATGATGCAAAGCAAGACAACAAGTGCAACAACTCCATATAAGCAATATTCGATGATTTTTCCATCAAATGTTGATGTTAAAATAAATTGATATAAGCTTGACATAATCCTTACCACCTTTATACAAATATTTTACCACATAATTTATACTTTTTCAATAGATTTTTGTTCTAGTTGCTTGTTTTGGTTTTTCTTTTTTATGGCCTTGATAATAAAATATGTTGCCGCCACCAAACCAATTAGAATAATTGCGATAACCAAATATGTCCAAATGAAGTGATGATTTGGGAATAGGTTAAAAGGCAAACCGTTTTGTTTGATATACATAAAGTTTTGGTTTGGGAAAATTGCATTTCCGATGCTTGCCCAACCAACCAAAATTCCAAGAACAATTGGAACTTCCAAAATGCTTTTCCAAGTGTATTTTGGTTTTCTGCTTGCAACATAGCAAATAACAATTGTTGGTAAGCAGAAGTGCAAGATAATACTTTCGATCATATAGAATGTTAGAACATTTGTGTAGTAGTAGTCACCAAAGATAAATGTCATAACTCCACCCAAAACAGAAAGGCACAAAATTGGCAAACTGAAACGAGTGGATTTCAAGAAGTATATGATTGTTAATGCAAAGCACATAATGTGGCAAAGATGCCAAGGAAGTGCTTCAACAAAAGTGTATTTCCCTGAAGCAACTTGAACAATCATGCGAATAACTCTGAACACGGTCATATAAATCGCCAAAACAGCACCAAATTTTTTGGCAAAGTTTGGATATTTTCTAGCAATGAAAATAAAGCCAACAAGCCAGATGCCCAAAACAATCATAAGAATAATATGTGTGGTGCAATATAATCCTTTTCCTGGACCAAAGGCATCAAGATTTTCAGTTAGCCAATCGATAAATGTTGCGGCGGTGTAATTGTGCATTTTAACCTCTCTTTTGAACATCAAACGGTTGTTTTTGTTTGATTTTTCGTTTGTTTTATTTTATATTATAATAAAATAGTATTGGAAAGAGTGAAGGCAAGTCAAATGAATTTCGGTAAAAATTTGAAAAACTTAAGAAATGGCAACAATAAGTTTGCAAAAAAGTTTAGTCAGCAACAAATAGCTTCGGTGACTGGCTTGTCGCGATCAATAATTAGTGAATATGAAAATTCAATCAAAGAACCAACTATTTCTGCAGCCTTGAAGCTAGCCGATTTTTTTGAAATTTCACTTGATGAGTTGTGTAGGTAGGTAGTGGGGTTCAAACAAACAATAAAAAATGCTATCAATAAGGTGGAAAACATAATGTTTCCGCATTTTGTGTGCCCAATTTGTGAAAGAGAAACCCCAGACGGCAAACTTTGTGAAAACTGCTTAAAACTTAAAATTCAACCTAACTTTTGTGAGATATGTGGTGAACATGTTTCTGCTGAAAGCAGAATTTGCTTGGAATGCAAAGAAATGAACAGGATTTTTGATTGGCATGGCTCTGTTTTGCTATACGGCGAAGCTGTTTCAAGAAGTGTCCAAAAATTGAAATTTGCAGGAGCAAAATATTTAGCCAAAGATTTTGCTAAACTTTTGGCAGAAAAGTTTGTTGCGGATAATATTGATGTTGATCTTGTCACATTTGTTCCATCAACAGCAAAAAGAATAAAGCAAAGAGGCTATAACCAAGCAGAAGAAATAGCAAAGAATTTTTGCAAAATTGTAAATTTGCCATGTGTTGCTGTTTTGGACAAAATCAAAGACACTGCTGAACAAAAAGAATTGAGTCGAAAAGATAGATTGAAAAATTTGATAGATTCTTTTGCTGTTAAAGATGCAGCTCTTGTTAAAGGGAAGAATGTACTTGTTATTGATGATGTGTTCACCACTGGCAGCACAATGACAGCTTGTGCAAAGGCAATGAAAAAGGCCAAGGCTAACAAAATTTATTGTTTGACTGTGGCAAAAACAAAAAATATTAGATAAAATCGCTAAAAATCTATACTTTTTTTGGGGATTATGAAAAAAATAAACAAATTAATGTTTACAAAAATTTGAAAGTTTTATATACTTATATAGTAATAAATTAGGGGAAGTTTTATGGGACTTATTAATTATTTTGCTAACTTTGATAACAACAGAAGTTTGAAAAAACTTGAGAAAATTGCAGCAAAAATTGAGGTTTTGAGTGACAAATATGCTCAAATGACCGAAGAAGAACTAAAAGGTCAAACTCAAATTTTGAAAGATAGAATTGCAGCTGGTGAAACAACTGATGACATTTTGCCAGAAGCTTTTGCAACTGTTCGTGAAGCAAGCTTTAGAGTTTTGAAAAAGAAACATTATCATGTTCAATTGCTTGGTGGCATTGTTTTGCACCAAGGCAGAATTGCAGAAATGAAAACTGGTGAAGGAAAAACTTTGGTTTCAACTTTGCCTGCTTATTTGAATGCATTAACTGGCAAGCCTGTTCATATTGTCACAGTCAATGAATATTTGGCAAAAAGAGATGCTGAATGGATGGGAAAAGTTCACAGATATTTGGGTCTTTCTGTTGGTGTGGTTTATTCAAATCAAAAACCTCAAGAAAAAGCAAATGCTTATTTGTGTGATATCACATATGGAACCAGCAGTGAATTTGGTTTTGACTATCTTCGTGACAACATGGCACCACAAAAGAAATATCAATTTATGAGGGGATTAAATTTCTGCATTATCGACGAGGTTGATAGTGTTTTGATTGACGAAGCAAGAACCCCATTAATCATTAGTGGACCAACTGGAGAGAGCAGTGATCAATATACAGTGGCTGCAGCATTTGCAAAAACCTTGAAACAAGATGATGTTTCTATTGATGAACAAAAGAAATCTGTTCACTTGACAGAAACTGGTGTTGAAAAGGCTGAAAAATACTATAAGATTGAAAACCTTAGCGACATTGAAAACTTGCAAATTAACCACAATGTAAACAATGCTATTCGTGCAAGATTTATGATGAAAAAAGACAACGACTATATTGTTAAAGATGGCGAGGTGCTAATCGTTGACGAATTTACTGGTCGTGTTATGGTTGGAAGAAGATATAGTGATGGGTTGCATCAAGCTATTGAAGCTAAAGAAGGTGTTAAAGTTAATGAGGAAAACAAAACACAAGCAACAATCACATTGCAAAACTTCTTTAAGATGTATTCTAAACTTTCTGGTATGACCGGTACTGCAAAAACAGAAGAATCAGAATTTAGAGAAATTTATGGTCTTGATGTTGTGACAATCCCAAGCAACAGACCTGTTATCAGAAAAGATGCTAATGATGCTTTCTATTTCAGCAACAAAGCCAAGGTGAAAGCTATTTGTGATGATATTGTTGATTGCTATGAAAGAAAACAACCAGTTCTTGTGGGCACTGTCACTGTTGAAAAAAGTGAAATGCTTAGCAAAGAATTGAAAAAATTAAAAATTCCACACAATGTGCTAAATGCCAAAAACCACAGCAAAGAAGCAGAAATTGTTGCTCAAGCTGGTCAGCTTGGTGCTGTGACAATTGCAACAAACATGGCTGGTCGTGGAACTGATATTTTGCTTGGTGGAAACCCTGAATTTATGGCTAAAGAAGCCATGAAAAAGAAAGGGTATGAACCAGAAATGATTGAACTTGCAAGTTCATTCTTCCCAGTTGAAACTGAAGAAGAAATTACAGCAAGAGCCGAGTTTGGAAAACTTTTGGAACAATATACAGTTCAAACCGAAGCAGAAAAAGAAAAAGTTGTTGAACTTGGTGGATTAAGAATTATAGGAACAGAAAGACACGAAAGCCGCAGAATTGATAATCAGCTCAGAGGTCGTTCTGGAAGACAAGGTGACCCAGGAAGCTCAATTTTCTATATTTCTGCAGATGACGATTTGTCTAGGGTGTTTGGTTCTGAAAGACTAAAAAGAATGGCTGAAATGCTAAAACTTGAAGAAGATATGTCTATCAACTGGAAAATGTTTTCACGAAATGTTGAAATGGCTCAAAAGAAGGTTGAAGGATTTAACTATTCTGCAAGAAAAAATGTAATTGAATTTGACAATGTTCTTAATATGCAAAGAGCAGAAGTTTATGCTGAAAGAGAAAAGGTTCTCAATGGTGGCGACATTCACGACAAAGTTTTGGAAATGATTGCAGAACTTGCAGAAGAAACTGTTAGTGAGTTTGAATATGATGATCCAGAAACAGCACCAATTGAAGAGTTTAATAAAGAACTTGAAAAATATCTTTTGGAACCTGAAACAAACTTTATAACAGAAGATATCCTAAACAGATACTCTCACAGAGAACTTGTTGACTTGGTTGCTCAAAGAGCAATTGACAAATATGAAACCCGTTATGCTCAAAACAAAGAAAACGGAGTTCATGTTGACCAATTTGAAAGAGATGTGTTCCTAAGAAATCTAGACAAGAGATGGATTGATCACATTGACGATATGGACAACCTTAAAATGGGTATTGGCCTTCGTGGATACGGCAACAAAAATCCAGTTATTGTTTATTCAACAGAAGGTTCAGACATGTTTGAAAACATGATTGCAAATGTTCGTCGTGAAGTTGCAAAAATAACACTGGGTATGCCTGTTATTGATGTTCAAAAAATTATGCAAAAAATGCAACAACAAAAAGCACCAAATCAAAATTTGCAAACCCATAAAAACACAAAACCTGCCAAGCCAAAAACAGTTGTAAAAGAACAAGCTGTGGGCAGAAATGACCCTTGTCCATGTGGTAGTGGCAATAAATATAAGAATTGTTGTGGCAGAAATTAATATTTGCAGAAAAATTAAATGTTTTTAGCAAAAATAATATCAAATATTGCTTAAAACTGCAAAATACACAATAAAAAGTGTAAAAACATGTGAAATTTTATTCAAAAAGTGATGGATTATTGCCGTCACTTTTTTCTTTGGAAGTATTGCCAAAATGCTTTTTTGATGTTATACTATATATAACACAAAAGATGTGTTGAGAGGGGGATTGACCAATGAGTGAGGTTAAATTATTGAAATCA
>JAZNPU010000185.1:0-1611 GCA_045589795.1 Clostridia bacterium | reverse complement strand
GTTCAAATCCTTTGCAGACAAACTAGAAGTTAGTTTTGACTCTGGTGTGACTGCGATTGTTGGACCTAACGGTTGTGGAAAGAGTAATGTTGCTGATGGCATCAGATTTGTTATGGGCGAAACTAGTGCAAAATCCATGAGAGGCTCAAGCATGCAAGATGTTATCTTTAATGGAACACAAACAAGAAAACCTTTGAGTTATTGTGAAGTGTCTCTATTTTTTGATAACTCTGAAAGAATTTTTCCACTTGAATATGACGAAGTTTCTTTTTCTAGAAAATTGTATAAAAGCGGTGAAAGCGAATATGCAATCAATAAAAATCCAGTTAGAAGAAAAGATATTGTTGATGCACTAAGAGATAGTGGCCTCGGAAGAGATAGTTATTGTGTTATTGGACAAGGTAAAATAGATAGCCTTCTTTCTGTTAAACCTGAAGATCGCAGAGTTATTTTTGAAGAAGCTGCTGGAATTAGCCGTTTTAAGAGTCGTAAGCAAGAAGCAGAAAACAAACTTGAAAGAACAAGAGATAACTTAACAAGATTAAATGATATTATTTTTGAACTTGAAAATCAGATTGGGCCATTAACAAAACAATCTGAAAGTGCAAAAAAATTCTTGGAATATAAAGGAAAACTTAAAAATTTAGAATTGAACATTTATGTTTATCAATATGAACATGCAAATGGCGCAAAGGCTGAAATTCGCTCAAAAATTGAAGGAATTGATGAAGAACTTGCAATTAAACAAGTAGAACTTGATGCGGCCATTGAAAAATTCAATTCTAGTTTTGAAAACATCAACAAACTTGATGATCAAATTAAAGTTTTGAATAATGATTTGCTAGATTTGACTGTTGATCTTGAAAAACAGAATGGTGAAGCAAAACTTATTCAAGAAAGAATTAATAGCCTAACAGAACAAAATCAAAAAATTGACACTCAAATTAATCAAGATGATGTTTTAAGAACAACAATAAAAGACACAATCAAGTCTAAATCCGTTGAACTTGAACAAATCAAACTTAATTTGGCTGAACTTGAAAGACAAATTGAAAGAATTAATAATGAGTATTTAGATATTGTTGACAGGCTTACTGCTGGTGAAAAGTCAACCAAAGAAACAGGTGAAGAAATTTATAGTGCTCTTGAAAGCTTGGGTGATGTTAAGTCTACAATGAGCAGTTTGCAAACTGAAAAGACTGTTTTATCTGAAAAACAAGAAGAGCTCGACCAAAAACTATCTTCTTTGAAAGATAGTCTTGTTGATGAAAAAGCAAAATTAGAAGAAAAACAATCTTTAATTTCTAAAATGACAGTTGAAATTTCTGACAAGAAATTAAATCAATCTAATTTGCTTGCAGAAGTTAATTCTATCAACGAAAAGAACAATATGTTGTCTGTTGATTTAGACGACAAAAAGGTTGAATATCACACAAAGCTTTCTCGTGTTAGAGTTTTGCAAGAAATGGCTGAGGATAATGAAGGCTTTATTATTTCAGTTAAGAGATTGCTAGATCAAGCAAAGAATAATTCTTCTCTTGGTGGCATGATGGTTGGTGTTGTTGCCAAACTTATGAAAGTGCCTGCCAACTTGGAAGTTGCCATTGAAAT
>JAZNPU010000184.1:0-1515 GCA_045589795.1 Clostridia bacterium | reverse complement strand
GGTCAAAACCACTTCGTCTTATCCTTATGCAGGTGGCACGGGGTCGGGAGTTTGTGTACAGCCCATTGGTTTCTTGTGTGTTGAAAACGGAAAGACAAGCTTAATAAAATTAGACAGCAAAAACCCTTTTGAAAAAATTGTAGACAATTTGCCAAGGGTTGCAGAAGCTGTTGCAGGAGCAATAAAGGAGAATAAGTGTGAAAAAAATTAGTTTAACTGTTTTATATTGCCTTTGTTTTGTTGTGGCGGCTGTTTTTGGAAGTGTTTTGCTTGTTAAAAGTTTTGGTATTGCATATTCATCAAAAACAACTATCAAAATTGGATCACAAGATTTTCCAACAGAGTCTCAGGCAATGGTTTTGGTTGAGGCAACCAGTGGCAGAGTTTTGGTGAATCACAGAGGTGATCAATCTTTGCCAATGGCAAGTTTAACAAAAATTATTACAGCGATTGTTGCAATAGAAAACTGCAAAGATTTAGATGCAAAACATGAAATTCCGACCAATGCTGTTGGAATTGAAGGATCTAGCATATACTTAAAAGCCGGTGAACATTTATCAATAAGAGAACTATTGTATGGTTTGATGCTTCGCTCTGGAAATGATTCAGCTGTGGCAATTGCACAAATAATTGGTGGAGATGTGTCGAAATTTATAAAATTGTGTAATGATTTTTGTAAAAAAATCGGAGCTCAAAATACACACCTTGTTAACCCAAACGGGCTTCATGACGACCAACATTTCACCACGGCACATGATTTGGCAATCATAACGGCTTATGCTCTTAAAAATGATATTTTTGCACAAATTGTAGCAACAAAAGAAATAAAGATTCCAAACGAACTTGGAAAATATGATCATAGATTATTAAAAAACAAAAATAGATTTTTAGAAATGCTTCCGGGTGCTGATGGTGTGAAAACTGGCTATACAAAAAAAGCAGGTAGATGTTTTGTTGGAAGTGCAACCAGAAGCAGTGATGGCATGAAACTAGTTTGTGTGCTTCTAAATTGTGGACCAATGTTTCAAGAATGCAAAGCTGTGATTCAAATTGCTCAAGAGCAATATTCTATGCAACAACTATTGCCCGAAGATGGTTATCAGGCAAGCATAAACATAACTGGTAGCCAGCAATTGTCTGCAATGGCAAAGAGTAAAACAACATTTAGTTATCCACTTACAAAAGAAGAAGTTGATTTAATTCAAATAAAAGATACCATTTCTCCAATGTATGAAGCACCAATAAAAACCGATCAAATATTGGGTGAAGTTCAAATTTTCCTAGACAAACAGTTGATTTTTTGTGATAATATATATAGTATTAGTGATATAGAAAATAATTCATATGGCGGAGCAATTGGCAAGGTCATTGAAAATTTTTAAGTTAAGGACAACTATATATGCGAATTAATAAATACTTGGCAAGTACAGGCTTAGCCAGCAGAAGAAAATCAGAAGAGTTTGTAAAAGAAGGAAGAATAACTGTCAATGGCAAGGTTATAACTGACCTTGCTTT
>JAZNPU010000183.1:0-3505 GCA_045589795.1 Clostridia bacterium | reverse complement strand
AGAAGTTGTGTTAAAGTTAACTTTTGTTCCGCTTAGCACTTTAACTTCATCAATCATTGTTGAGCCAGTGAATGTTTTTGTTTCGCCGGTGTAGTGATCAACATAAGAAATGATTGTGTCTGTGAATGAAATTTCGTTTGATGTTCCCACATAATAAGCAGCTGTTGAAACATAAACATATTTTGTTAGACGAACTTCGATTGTCACATTGTCTTCAACAACATATTCAGCAAGTTTTGTTGTTGGAGAAAGTAGATCAAGTTTTGTTCCGTTAACATAATAATCAATCAAGTCGAAGTTTTGAGCACCAGCAAATGTTAAGTTAAGTGTCATGCCATAAGCAAGTGTATAGGTGTGATCTGCAATGAGTCCACCAAAGTCTGGGTTGCCCACAAGTGAAACAGTAGTGAACTTTTGACTGTCATAAACAAGACCAATGTTGTTCATTGCAATGCTGTCGTAGTAAACTTGAACAACTCTAATGCTATAACCACGGCTGATTTCTGCATAGATTGTATATTTGTCATTTGAGTTTTCTTCGCCAAAGTTGTCAATTGTTATTTCAGCTTTTGTTGAATTGCTCTTTGAAATATCCAATAGACCAACAGGCTCAGCAGCAGAATCGTAAGAATAAAGAATGTCTTTAACAAGATATCCGTTGTCTGCAACAACCTTAACATCAATGGTTGAACCAACAACAACATATGTAAATTTAGTAGCGAAATCATCGTTTACTCCAAACACAGGAATATCAAATGATCTTGTTGTTGCAACAGCACCATCAATAACAGCTGTCACAGAGGTTGCAATTTTGTAGTTAGACAAAACTTCAATTTGTGCATTTTCGTTTTTGGTTTCCTCATAGATGGTATAAATTTCATCTATTAGAACAACTTTTGCAAAGATAGCAACATAGCTGCCACTTCCTTTGGTTGACAATGAACTTGTGTTTGAACGAATTTGCATTTTCTGAGTGATTGGGTCGTAAGCAAACCAACCAATAAATTTATAGTATGTGCCAGCAGATTCATACATTGTCATTGAGTTGTTTAGTGTGACAGAAGTTCCACTATAGAAATAGTATGAAGTTGTGCATGGCTCAGTTCCTAGAACTGTGATTCCATCTGTGTCATAGATGTTTGCATCAACAAATGATTCAATTCCGTTTGCAACAATTTCATCGCTTTCAAGTGATTCAAATTTTGCACCAACCCAAGAGATAGAACCTTGATCAGCTTTTTCAATTAGAGTAGCAGTTGAACCAAGCTCAATTGTTCCGTTAACAGCATTGATGTTGTCGATTGTTGCATAAGAAACATCAAGAGTGCTCTTTGCTTCAATTTTTGCTGTTAGCAAGTAAGCATAGTTGTCTTCACTTAGGTTAAATAGGTCATTGTTATAGTAAGCAATGATTGATTGGATAGTGGTTGGATCAAGTGATGTCACACCATCTGGAAGTGTAAGATCAAGGTTTGTTGTTCCAGCCGCTTCGTTATATGCATATAGATAGCTTAATTTGAATGCTTCAACTGTGCCACCATCATATGAGAATGTGGTGTTTGCAATTGGATAAGGATCTCCACCATATGTTAGCTCAGAAGAGTGTTCACTATGAGTGTTAATATACCAAGCTTTGATTGTCGCAATTGTTGAAGGTTGTGAGACATATTCAATAAACAAGTTGTTGTTATATTGATAGAAGTCAAAGTAGCCATAAATGTTTAGGTCACCATCTTCTAAGTAAATTTGAATTGGTCTTTGTGCACTGTCGGTTGCACCTGGGATTGCATTGAATACATTACCGTCATAATATTGTGTTTCAACAATTTTACTGTATGAACCAGAATCTTTGCTGTAAACATTAAATTCATAACCAGAAAGTTTTTCAACACCATCTTCAGTTTTTGTATAACCTTCAATTCTGATATATGTCAATTGAACAGGTGTCATGTTCAAATTGATTGTGATTGTTTGAGATTTTTGAAGAGTGTCAACAAGAGCAATCACATGACCAAATGTAAATTCAAAGTTGACCGTTTTAACCAAGTTCATGTTGATGAAAGCATAGTTTTCATTATCTTCTTGGCTAAAGTCTACAATAGAAGTTGTTTTTAAGTTAATTGAGTCGGTGATGCTTAGATCGTTTATGATTGTCCAAGTGCTTCCAAATCTGTATCCACCAGATGGTGTGATAGCCAAATTGAATAGGCTAGAGATTTTGAACATTCCAGAAATAGTAAAGGTTCCTGTTTGAACACTTGATCCGTCAACTTCATATGTTGTTTGAATGTTGTTGTTTAGGTCATCTTTTAGAGAGTTGAAGTTAACTGTGAATGAGTTGTTTGGACCTTGAAGTTCCAATGTGACAGCTCTTTCAAACAATGCAATAATGTTTGTGTCTGCATAAGCAACACTCATGAATGGTCTTTCGATTTGTGTGCTCATAAGTTGGAATTCGCCCCAAACTTTTTCACCTTCGTCGTTTGTGACAGCTTTTTGTTCGTACCAACCACTAAAGATATAAATGATTGTTCTGTCGTCGGTTGTATTTTCTGTTCCGGCATCGTCTATATATTCAACATAATAAACACCGTTGTTTTCTTTAATGTCTCCTTCAACACCGTCAAGAACCATGATTGTGTCTTGTGCTAGAGCATAGTCTTCAGCAAATAGGTCTAAGTAGTTAGCTGCACCAGCAGTTGTGTTTCCTGAATAATATTGAGGATAAACATTTCTTGTGTGGTTGATTTCAATTGATGTTGCAGCTGTTGTTTCAACACCAGCACCAATATATGTGTATCCTTGATATCCACCACGAGTGAATAGTTTTTGTTTTAGAGCCACACCAAGATCAACATCTGAAAAATATGAAGTTGGTTCTGTCACATTGTCAAGAACTTTAACTCTTGTTGTGTATGTATAAACCGGAATACTTGATAGGTTAATGAAGTTTGTTGAGCCAGAGTTTTGAGGACCAGTTATTCTTCCACAAACATTAGTGAAGTAGTGGTTAATAACACTCATTACTCCTGATTTGTCAGTAAGTGGAGTTGTTTTTGGATAAACATATTCATTCTTATCTGCAACTGCAGAAACAGAGAGTAGGAAGTTGTATTCTTCTTTGATAACAGTGAAGAATTCTTTCAAACTTGAATAAGATGCAGAAAGAAGAGTGTTAAATGTTTCATTTCCTGTCAAATCAATTCCAGCCGCTGTTAGATATGTTCTAACAAGTGCTTTATATGATGCTTTTAATGTGATTTTCTTTGTTGAAGGATTAATATCATAGAAAATTTCATTGCCTTCATGATCATATAGTGTGAACAATTTGCCATAGTAGCTAGAATAGTTTCCTGCAAACACATCACCAGCTAGTGAGTTGCCACGGTTCACATGCACTAAATATTCTGGGTTATAGTTGCTTCCAGAAATTGAAGTTAATGTTCCACGAACTTCTTCGCCATCAATATCTTGAGTGCTATAGAAGTCTAGGTCTCTGTCAAAT
>JAZNPU010000182.1:0-6601 GCA_045589795.1 Clostridia bacterium | reverse complement strand
CATCAGCAAATGGGAGAATGGCGAAACAACTCCTAATGTTTTTGTGCTAAAAAAAATAGCAGATATTTATTCAATAACTGTTGATGATTTATTGAAAGAACCAACAAAAATTAATGAAACCGATTTGGAAGAATTTGCTCAACACAAAGCAAAAAGAAAACAAATTTTTGACCATGCAATGCTTGGTCTTGCAAATGCAATTCTTTATGCTATTGCATTTATTGTGATTGCGATTTTAGGATTATTAAATGTCACTTCATTTAATAAGTGGCTGATGCTTATATATATGACTCCATTTTCTGCTTTGAGCATCTTTATTTTTGTAAGAGTAAAGCGAAAAATTATTGAACCAATTTCATTATCTTTGTTTGGTTGGCTTATTGCACTCAGTGTATATATAAGTTTACCAGCCATAGAAAATAATAATTTTATATTTATTTTTGCTGCTGCATATCAAGTTATAATTGTCTTCCTTGCAATTGCAATAAACATGAAACTGCTTGACAAATTTGCAGTTAAATTCAAAGAACTCAAAACAAAACTTATTAACAAAATCAAAAAATAAACACTCTATTGAGTGTTTTTTTGTTGTGATTTTTTTTGCCGTTTTACAATCCAAAAAAATATATACCCAACAGCCAAGGAACAAACTGTCATGATAAAAACCCATTTCAAAATTTCTAGCCACCCCAGTGTTTGAATATTAAGAAAAAAGTATGGATATAAAAGCCTATTTGGTGCATCTTGCAAAATTTGTGCCCTGATTAACACAAATGCAACATAAACAAATTGAACTGCCAAAGAAACAAATGGTGTCCACCAACTGATATCTTTGCAATCTGTTAGAACATACACCGAATATATTATTGGCAGAAAAACATGAAACAAAAGATTATATAAATTCAAAAAATAATTGTCTAATGAATAATCAGAAAGTAGCACATTAAAAACCAAGAAAGTTATGGCAATCAAAACTGCACCAACAAACTTAAACTGCTGCAAAACTCTTCCGTTTTGAAAGGGTTTTCCTTGTTTGATAACTTTTAAGTTTTTAGCAAAACAAACAATCATAACAACCAAGCAATAAATATTGCTCAGATTTGTGTAATATACATAAAAATCTCTGCTGAAAACATGGTCAGTGAACAAATGAGTGCTCAAAAGCAATCCCACACCGCCCAAAACAATATAAATAATCTCCCAACAAAGTCTTGTTATTTGTTTGTTCATGGATTGATTATTCTCTTAATAATAAAAAATACACCCCATAAGGGTGCATTTTATTCTTCTACTGGGTTGTCCAACAAAAATTGAGAATTATATAATTCTGCATATTCCCCATTTTTTGCAAGCAATTCTTCATGAGTGCCTTGCTCAACAACATCACCATTTTTCAAAAGCAAAATCAAATCTGCATTTTTGATTGTTGATAGTCTGTGAGCAATGACAAAACTGGTTTTTCCTTTTGTTAGTTTATCCATAGCATCTTGAATTAATTCTTCTGTTCGAGTGTCGACACTGCTTGTAGCTTCGTCCAATATAAGCATTGGTGCATTTTGAATCATAGCTCTTGCAATTGTGAACAATTGTTTTTGCCCAGCAGACAAGCTTGATTTTTCGTTTATTTGATAGTCTAGCCCGTTTGGAAGAGTTGTTATGAAGTGCCATACATTGCTTGCTTTGCAAGCTTCGATAATTTTCTCATCTGTGGCATCAGGATTTCCATATTTTAGGTTTTCCCTGATTGTGCCATCAAATAACCATGTGTCTTGAAGAACCATTGCAAACAATGAGCGAACAGCTTCTCTCTTCATAGATTGAGTGTCTGTTCCATCAATCAAAATTGAACCCGAATCAACATCATAAAATCTCATAAGCAAATTTACTATTGTGGTTTTGCCCGCTCCGGTTGGGCCAACAATTGCAATTTTGTTTCCTGACTTTGCCTCAAATGACAAATCGTGAATGATTGTTTTATCGGCTGTGTAACCAAATTTTACATTTTTGAACTCAATATTGCCCCTAAGGTTAACAATTTGGTTGTTTTTTGCTGATTCATCAGCTTGTTCTGGTTCGTCTAAAAACTCAAAAACTCTTTCGCTTGCAGCAATTGTTGATTGAATATTGCTTGAAATTGTTGATAGTTGTTGAAGTGGATTATTGAATTGTCTGATATAAATCAAAAAGATTGAAATTTCACCAATAAAACTTAATGCTGGATATGTTCCGTTGATGATAAGCACTGCTCCCAAAACACAACATAAAACATAGCTCAAGTTTGTGACAACCTTCATGATAGGTTGCATCAACCCACCAATGAATTGGCTTTTGTAAGCACTTTTGTATAGTGTTTGGTTTATTTGATCAAACTTTGCATTTTCTTTCTTTTGACCATTGAAAACTTTAACAATAAGTTGTGCAGAATAAATTTCTTCAATTTGGCCATTAACTGCACCAAGTGCTGTTTGCTGTGTTCGGAAATGTTTATGCGAAAATCTCATTACTATCAAAGTTAAAATGATTGTGACAGGAACACTTGCAAGTGCAACCATGGTTAGTTGCCAACTGATTGAAAACATAAAAATTGGAACACAAACAATTGAAACAATGCTTGTTATGAGTGTTGTCACACTGTTGTTTAGGTTAAAGCTGATAGTGTCAACATCGTTTGTGATACGGCTTAAAATGTCGCCATAAGTGTTTTTGTCGAAATAAGAAAGTGGAAGTTTGTTAATTTTTTCGCTGATTTCACCCCTGAGTTTTCGACAAATTTTTGTGTTTATGCCAGCCATTATCCAATGTTGAACAACATTTATGCCAAATGCAATAACAATCAAAAATAAATACCACAAGCAAACCTCAGCAACTTCGTTCATTTCAAAAACACCAGTGCTTAAAAGAGTTGTGAGTTTGGTTAAGTGCTTTGGTGCAAAGATGTTTAAGAATGTTCCACCTGCTGCAAGCAACACCGAAACAATAATTGCTGGAATAAATGGTTTGAGATATTTTAGTAGCCTAACAATTCCGGCTTTTAAGTTTTTAGCTTTTTCGCCGCCACCTCTTGGACCATGAAATCCTTTTGGTTGTGGCCTAGCAAGGTTTTTATTTTGTGCCATTTTCTAGTTCCTCCTTGCTAAGTTGAGAATATGCAATTTGTCTGTATACCTCACAATTTTTCATCAGTTGTTTGTGAGTGCCTTTTCCAACAACTTTGCCCTCTTCCAAAACAATAATTTGATCAGCATCTAAAATTGTTCCAATTCTTTGAGCCACAATAAGCTTGGTTGTGTTTTTGAAACTCTTTTTCAAGGCTGTTCTTAAATTTTTGTCTGTTTTATAGTCAAGGGCAGAAAAGCTATCATCAAAAATCAAAATTTCAGGATTTTTTATTATTGCTCTTGCAATCGATAATCTTTGTTTTTGTCCACCAGAAAGGTTTTTTCCTCCTTGCGAAACAACAAAATCTAGTTTGCCATCGAGCCCCTGAACAAAATCATAACTTTGGCTAACCTTTAAGGATTCTTCAATTTGTTCGTCTGTGGCATCTGGCTTGCCATATGTGATGTTTTCTTTAACTGTTCCACCAAACAAATAACTCTTTTGTGGAATATATCCCATTTTTTGGTTAAGAGCACCAAACTTATAATCCTTGATATTTACACCATTAATTAGCACTTCGCCTTCTGTGCAATCATAGAACCTTGGCACCAAGTTAATAAGTGTGCTTTTGCCGCTTCCTGTTGAACCAATAAAGGCAATTGTTTGACCTTGTTTGGCAACAAAGCTGATATCTTGCAAAACATATTCTTGTGCATCTGGATATTTGAAAGATACGGCTTTGAACTCTACTGTTCCAGAGAGCTCAGTTTCTGGATTCATTGTTCCATTTTGAAGGCTTGGGACAGTGTTAAGAACTTCCAATATTCTTTTTGCAGAAACACTGCCTCTTGGCAACATAATAAATAACATTCCAACAAACAAAAAGCTCATTAGCACTTGAACAGCATATTGCGAAAATTCACTTATTTGCAAAAAGTTTATTTGCACAGCTGGGTCCAAAATCAAGCTAGCACCAATCCAATATAGTGCCAAGTTCAAACCATTCATTATTAGCTGCATTCCAGGAAACATAAAAGATGTCACTCTGCTAACAAACAAGTTTGTGCCTGTAAGTTTTTCGTTTACACTTTTGAACTTGTTTTCTTGTGTGTCTTCTGCATTATTGGCTCTAACAACTCTAATTCCTGTTAAGTTCTCTCTTGCAACCGAGTTGAGTTCGTCTGTTTGTTTTTGCATTTTTATAAACTTTTTCATAACAAGCAACATAATTGTTCCAACAAACAAAAACATAATTAGAACAAAACCAAATGTCACCCAAGAAAGTGTTGCATTGATTGATGTGATTTTGACAAGTGCACAAACAGCCATTGTTGGTGCATACAAAAACAATTTCATCATCATTGTGACAACATGTTGAACTTGGGTTATGTCGTTTGTGCTTCTGGTTATTAAACTTGCTGTTGAAAATCTGTTAATTTCTGCCATGCTAAAAGTTCCAACTTTTTCAAACACAGATTTTCTAAGTCTTTTTGCAAGACCTGAACTAATTTTGCTTGCAAGGTAGCTGATTGTAATAGACAAACAAATGCTTAAAAGCACAAAGCCTAGCATTGCAAGCCCTTCCTTCCAAACCTGCTCAGTGCCAAGCATTATGCTCGACAAAATTTTAACCATGTATTCTGGCATTTTCAAATCGCACAAAACCTCAGCAATGGTTAACCCAAAAATGCAAACCACACCAATCCAATCGTACCATTTTAGATATTTCAAAATTTTGAACATTCAATCTCCTTTGATGACCTAAGCCATCAATCATAAACTAATGAATATTATATGCACCACCACAGAAATTTGTCAACAAATAAATATAATGGATTATATTTATCTTAAACACAAATTTTGTTGCAGATATGTTAAAAATATTGTAGAATTATGTCATGACAATAGAAAAAGATATTCACAAAAATCACAGAAACAGAATGTATAACTCCTTTTTGAGTGGAGGCTTTTCTTCGTTTTCAGAAATTCAAAAATTAGAATACCTTTTGTTTTTCGCAATTCCAAGAAAAGATGTCAACCCATTAGCTCACAAACTTATCGGTGAGTTTGGTTCAATAGACAAAGTTTTGGCAGCTTCTTATGAAGATTTGCTTAAAGTTGACGGTGTTGGCAAACACACTGCTCTATTTTTGTGCACCATAAACGAAGTTCGAAATGAAATTCATGCTGGCAACAACACTTTGACACTAAATGGTTCAAAAGAATCTTGTGAATATTGCTATAAACTGCTTCGTCATTCGCAAGTTGAAGAATTTTATGTTATTTGCCTAACGGCATCAAACAAAATAATCAAAACAATAAAACTTGCAACAGGTTCTGCACACAAAGTTGATGTGTCAATTCGAGAAATTATGAAGCTTGCATTCAAACATCAAGCATCAAAAATTATTATTGCTCACAATCACCCTTCTGGTAAACTTGTCTTTTCTGACGAAGACTTAAATTTGACCTTGAACATAATTAGCAGTTGTGTTTTGAACGATATTATGTTTTTGGACCATGTTTTGGTGACAGCAACTCAAACAATGTCGCTTGTTGAAGCAAGATATATTGATGCAATGCTAAACATTGTTTGCGACAGACTAAACATTAAAAAGAAATTTACAACCAAAACTTCTGAACCTTATCAAGACTTCAAGATTGATTATAAAACCCAAGATGAACCAGATTTGAGCAAAATAAAATTTAATCAAATTGATTAATTTTAGCAAAACAAAAACCCAGCAAATGCTGGGTTGTTTTTATGGTTGCGGGGACAGGATTTGAACCTGTGACCTTCGGGTTATGAGCCCGACGAGCTTCCGAGCTGCTCTACCCCGCGATATTCATTTCTGGTTCACACCAGTGGCTATATAATATAATAATATGCGAAGTTTGTCAAGGTTATTCAAAAAAAATATAACTTTTTTTCAACAATATTTTTTCAAACTGTTGACAAAAATATAAAATTATATTATTATACTAACGCATGTTAGTTATGCGAGTTGTGGCGGCTTAGCTCAGTTGGCTAGAGCGCCTGGTTCATACCCAGTAGGTCGCAGGTTCAAATCCCGCAGCCGCTACCAACTGTTTACAAACAAATTAATATGGTCCCATGGTCAAGCGGTTAAGACATCGCCCTTTCACGGCGGAATCAGGGGTTCGATTCCCCTTGGGACTACCATCCAAAGGTACTACAAAATCATAGTAGTATCAATAAAAACAGTCATTTCGGTGGCTGTTTTTTCATTTTCTATTGAAATCTCAATAAATGCCCTAAAATACAGGGATTGAGCGGGATTTCAAGTGTGAATTAAAAAATCACAAAAGGTCAAAATCACGGATTTTTATATTCAAAACCTTGACTTTTCAGGGTTTGGAATATTCTCGCTTCCGCAACCATTGAGAATGGCTGGGGTTTTCGGGGTTTTCGGGGTTTTGAAACAAAAAAATACTGGCGGGAAGAATTGAGTCTTCTCGCCTTTTTCATTTAAAGGAGAAA
>JAZNPU010000181.1:0-10914 GCA_045589795.1 Clostridia bacterium | reverse complement strand
GCCCAGAAGAATTTATTCGTTCTCAAAGACTTCCAAAAATGGGAAATAGCGAATATAAACTTTTGAATGAATTTATTCAATCAAACTTTGTACTTGACCAAGAGATCCAGCCAGCAAAGGTGGGCAACAATATTTGTCTTTTGACAGCAGAAACAAAAAATATGTTAGAATTTTTGCAAAGAGTTCCTGTTTTGAATGCCGGTGTGACAGCCGGAACAATTGAAAAAGGCAGATTTATTCCACACAACAACATGTTTTCTTCATTTGGAAATTGTGCAATTCAAAAAATAAATTTTAGCATTGATGATGAACAACTCAAAAAGTATCTTCACGGAGAACAGCTAGAAAACAATCAAAACTTTGCTTCGGGATATGTTGCCGTGTGTGTAAATGGTCATGCCTTTGCTGGAGCTAGAGTTAGTGGAAATTCCTTGAAAAACCTTTTTCCAAAAGGCTTAAGGATTTAGTAAAAATTTTGTAAAATTATTTGCCAAAATATGATTGCTGTTGCTATAATAAAAAGGTAAATATAAAACAACCAAGGAGAAATTTATGAACTCATTAAAAGGCACAAAAACAGAACAAAATTTGTGGGCAGCTTTTGCTGGAGAAAGTCAAGCTAGAAACAAATACAACTATTTTGCAAGCAAAGCAAAAAAGGAAGGATACGAACAAATTGCTGCAATTTTTGAAGAAACAGCAAACAACGAAAAAGAACATGCAAAATTGTGGTTCAAAGAACTTAACGGAATTGGAACAACTCAAGAAAACCTTTTGGCTGCAGCTCAAGGCGAAAACTATGAATGGACAGAAATGTATGCTGAATTTGCTCGTGTTGCAGAAGAAGAAGGATTCTTAAAGCTTGCAGCAAAATTCAGAATGGTTGCAAAAATTGAAAAAGAACATGAAGAAAGATACAGAGCATTATACCAAAACATGGTAGAAAACAAAGTGTTTGAAAAAGCAACAAAAAACACAGTTTGGATTTGCCGCAACTGTGGTTATAAACATGTTGGACCACTTGCTCCAGAAATGTGTCCATGTTGTGATCACCCAAAAGCTTATTTTGAGGTATATAAAGAAAATTATTAATATTCAAGGGTGGATTTTATGAAGTCAAATTTCACAGTTTTATTGCTAAAACTCAAAATGTTAATTGACAATGTGATTGAAGATTTTAGCAATAGTTTCAAAATTTTGTTTTTGGTTAGCGAACTTGGTTTGCGATCTCCAAAAGAACTCTGCAAAGTGTTAAACATGGCCAAGAGCAATTTGGCAATTTTGGCAAGCAAATTAAAAAGTGAACAGTTCCTAGAACAAGAAAAAACAGACTTCAACAATAAAGAAATTTATTATTCCGTCACACCTCTTGGAAAATCTAAACTTGATCAGAAAATTGAAAGCATCAAAATTGATAGCAAACAAAAAGAAGAATTGATTTGCAAACTTAAATTAGTTCTTGGAAAATAAGAAGAAAACAAAATCAAGCACCCTATCGGGGTGCTTTTATTATGCACAAAATAAACCGTTTTGCATAAGGTATATATAGGTGGTGCATGTGGTAGTTTTGAAGTTTGGTGGAAAAAGTTTAGAATCAGAAGAAAAAATCTATAATGTTTGCGAGCATATCAAGTTTGTCTGTCAAACACAAAAGGTTGTTGTGGTTGTTTCAGCCATTGGCGACACGACAGATAAGTTGTTTAATTTTGCACAAAAATTCTGCAAAAATTGTCAAAATTCTCGTGAAATTGATGCAATTTTGGCGGCAGGTGAAATAATTTCTGCAGGGATTGTTAGTCAATGCCTGTCTGATTTGGGAGTCAAGAGCATAAGCAAACAAGCATGGCAACTAGACATTATTGCAATGGGCAAACACGGACAAGCTGTTATCACTGGCATAAACAAATCGAAAATTTTAGAACTGTTTAAGCAGTATTCTGTTGTTGTGGTCACAGGTTTTCAGGCAATCAATAAAAATGGTGACATTTGCACAATTGGCAGAGGTGGATCAGACACCTCTGCTGTTGCACTAGGTGCAGTGCTAGGTTGCGAGGTTGAAATTTATTCTAATTTCGACGGCATATATGCTGGCGACCCGAGTGAATTAAACTATAAAAAGTTGCAGCAGATTGATTTTTGCACAATGCAAACTTTGTCAAATAATGGTGCTAAGGTTTTGTCAGCTGCCAGTGTTGACATTGCCAGACAGGCAAACATTAATCTTGTTTGCAAGCAATCAAGTTGTCCACAAAAATCAGGCACTCATATCTCAAATGTGCCAATTCCGTTTGTTGGAATAACCACAATAGATAATTTGTGTGAAATTGATATAATTTACAATAGTAATGAAAATAACATACAAAAAACTGCAAAATATATTGTCCAATCCGTAAAATATCACAAATTTTGCATAAAAACTAACAAAATAACCTTAATTTTGAAACAAAGTGACAAAATGATGGTTTTGAATGAATTAGCAAAAATAAATAATCTTTTGGAGGATTGATATGTTTAACGGAGTTTATACAGCATTAATCACACCAATGAATAAAAATAATCAAATTGATTTTGAAACTTTGAAAATGTTGCTTATTAAGCAAGAAGAAAGCAATGTTAGTGGAGTTGTTGTTTTGGGAACAACTGCTGAAGAATGTTCACTTGAAAAAAAAGAATGTTTGCAAATTGTTTCGTTAGCAAAAAAAATATTAAAGACAAAACAGCTGATTGTTGGTGTGTCTGGCAATTGCACAAAAAAGGTTATTGAAAAATTGCAGTGTTATGAAAAGTTTTTGGTTGATGGTTATTTGATTGGAACTCCATACTATAATAAACCAACACAAGAAGGACTAGTCGCTCATTTCACAAAAATTGCAAATAGCACAAATAAACCAATAATTTTATATAATATTCCGTCTCGATGTGGAATTTCTATTGATTTTTCAACATTAGAGCAACTAAAACCAATCAAGAACATTGTTGCAATAAAAGATGCAAGCGGAGATGTTAGTTATGCAAGCAAATTAATCAATTTATTTCAAGACAGGTTTGCTGTTTTGTCTGGAAACGACAACCTGACCTTGCCGTTAATGAGTATTGGTGCAAAGGGTGTTATTTCTGTGGCTGCAAATGTTATTCCAAATCAAATGTGTGAAATATGCAATGTTAATGATTTTAAGCAGGCTAAAAAAATACATCATCAATTTTTGCCGCTTCTTGATGTATTGTTTTTACAAACTAATCCAATATGTGTCAAGTATGTCATGAGTAAAATATATGGCATTAATTCCTGCACAAGGTTGCCGCTTGTTGCTGTTTCTTTGGCTGTTAAAACAAAAATCGATCAAGTTTTATCACAATATGATTTTAATTAATTGGTATTTGCGAATAAATGTAAAATTTAACTGCTAAAACATGAAAATATTATAAAATATTGCAAAAATATGCAAATTAATTGCAAATTTTGCTATAAAATTGCATTGCAAAAAGTTTGTTTTTGTTGTTATATTTGTTGCCATGAAAAGCTTAAATAATGAAATTTATTGCGATAATCTTGTTAAAGAATTTGGTTTTTCTTTGTTGTTTGCAACGGACAATCAACCAAATAGCAAACAAGTTTTGATTGATGCAATTAAAAGTGATTATAGATGTTTTGTTAATTTTGAAGAACAGATGAAAGACAATTTAGATTTTGTTTTGGAGTGTTTAAAGGCTAATCCCAAAACAATTTTGTTTTGTGAAAGATGGCTACAAGAAAACAATTCTATTGAATTGGCTGCTCAGGTTTGTCCACAAATTTATTTGTATTTGAGTGACAGCTCAAAACAAAATATTAGGATTATTTTGAAATGTATAGAACTTGATGCTAGCATTATTTTGTTTGTGCCTCAAAACATCAAAACTGCTTCTTTCCTTGCTTTGGCAGTGGAAAGAAACGGAGCAGTGATGAACTACATCAACAGTGGCAATTCTTATTGAAGATGCACAAATTTTGACCGAATCCTATTTTAGTCTTGCGAAACTTCTCTGAAAAAGATATAATGTTTTCAAACATCACGGAGAATGTCAAATGAGCAAGTTATATTTCAAATATGGAACAATGGGCAGCAGCAAAACAGCACAAGCTTTAATGTGCAGATTCAACTATATTCAAAAGGGATACAATGTTTTGCTTTTGAAATCTTCAATAGATAATCGTTTTGAAAACGGACAAAGCAAAGTTATTTCTCGAATTGGATTGGAGGCAGATTGCATCAAGTTTGGACCAGATGAAAACTTGATTGACCTGTATTCTCAGCAACTGATGCAAAATCGAATTGATGTTGTTATTGTTGACGAGTGCCAATTTGCAAAAAAAGAACAAGTTGAGCAATTAAAAACCATTTCACACATGGTTCCTGTTTTATGTTATGGTTTGTTGACAAACTTTAAGACAGAAATGTTCGAGGGCAGTAAACGACTTGTTGAAATTGCAGACTCACTTGAAGAAATCAAAAGTGTTTGCAAATGTGGCAAAAAAGCAACTGTGAATGCTCGCCTTGTCAATGGAAAAGTGACAAACAGTGGAGCAGAAATTCTCATTGGTGCAGAAGAATCTTATGAAAGCATGTGCTATTGGTGCTACAACGATTTGCTTTCAAAAAGTTTAGCTAGTGAAGACGAAATTGAACATGAAAGATAAACACCTCTTGGTGTTTATTTTTTTTGCATATTGATTTTAGAATAATTTTATGATAAAATTATTTGGTAAGGAGATTTTGTTATGGCAGTTATTGACAAAATTAAAGAAAAGCTGGATCAATTTGTTGCAGCCGGTGGTTCAATTGATGACCTAAAAAGTGGACACCCGCTTTATGAGTATATCAAAGATGCCAAAGCAATGGTCAATGGACGAAGACTTTCTTTGGAACAAAAATTTGAGCATTGTGGTTATTTAAGAGCACGAAAGATTTCTGCCAGTGTTGAACAAGACTTGATTTCTGCCATTGAAGAATATAAACAAGCAGGTGGCGATTTCAATATTGAAGACAACAAACTTCCATTCATTGGCAAATTGCGAATTTATCAAAAAGAAAGAAGACGAAAAACCGGTGAAAATTTGTCAATTGACCAATGCTTAAGAGAATTGGGTGCTGACAATGTTTCAAGGGCCTACAGAAGATATTATGGCATTATGCAAGTGAAAAACTATGCTGATTCGCAAGGCAATGTTGATTTATATAGGCAAGACCCAAAAATGTTTAACTATATTTCAAAGGCTTCAAAATCTTTAGACATGCCAGACTGTTTAGTTGTTGGACTTATTGGCAACCAAAACCTTAAACGATGTTATATTGATGCTAACTATATTGCAATTGTTAAAGAAAAATTGTTAGAATTTTTGCAAGATTTTAACTTGGCAAGGCTTTCAGAAAAAGAACCAAAACTTTATCATCAATTGAGATACATCAGCAAAAACATGATATCACTCAATAATGATTCTTTAACAAAAAATGATATTTTGGAACTTATGGATATTCTCACTGTTTATAAGTTCGATGAAGAACCAGTGCCTCAAGGGAATAGAGTGAGAAAAGTTTCTGCAGTTATGGAAGAAATTCAAGAAATTGCAGAAAGCAATGGTGGAAAAATCAAGAGAGCAGACATTTCTGACAGAGATTACAAAATTCTAAATAGTTGGTCAAAAGCCCTTGGAATATATATGAAAGACTTATTTGCCACCTATGAAATTGATTATGTCGATGGAATCAACAAACCAAGACTTTCAAAGGTTCAATATGACGGCATTCCAATGATTGACGAATTAAGAGAACAAAGAGATAAATTGTTTGATGAATTTATCATTAAAAACTCAACAATTCCACTAGAATTGCAGTTTGAAAAATATATTGAAATCTGCCAAGCTGTTTATAACAAAAACAAGAATAAATTTATGGCATATGGCAGAATTGAGTCAGAACCAGGAGAACAATAAAAAAAACACTTGAATTTTCAAGTGTTTTATTTTTGATCTTCTATTACAACATGTGCATTTTTGATTCTTTTAAGCTTGTTTTTGTCAATTATTAGTTGAATCAGTTGAATGGTCATAATTTCAACAGTCACCCACAAAAACACCCAAGAAACAATGTTTGAAATTTCACTAACAATTGCTCCGAGTTTAACCATAACAAAGTTTTCAATAAAAATAAGAGCAAGTGAAATAAATAGCAATATTATACCAGTTATCAAACAGCGATTGATTTCATGTTGTTTGGTTGAAATCAGGTTGTTGATGCTGTTATCAAAAGCATAGTTAAATTTTGTGCGATTTATGGCAATGTCTGGTTTTTTCATAAATCTAAATGTGACATTTTGTTTGATTGGCTTAACATTTGCAATCATTTGCATTTTTTCAACCAAGCTGTCATCAAGTAAAGGTTTTCCATCATAGCCATAGTCTGCAAAAACGGCTTCTGTGTTGATGTCTATATTAATTACATTTTCTTTTCCCATAGTGTTTTTCCTTACAATCAATATTATAAATATTTTGTTTAAGATAATCAACAAATTTTATGCATAAAAAAACCAAAGCAAACTTAGCTTTGGTTAATTTTTTATTTCTTTTTTTCTTTTCTTCTTTTGTCGTTTATGATTTCTAAGGCTGCTTCGTCAATCACAGAAATACCTTCTTCTTTTGCAATATCAACCATTTGAGTTAAAGCCATTTTCAAAAACACCCTTGGAATTTTTGTTAATTTTGCACAAGCTTCTTCAGTAAATTTAACAGTTGGGTCAATTCTTTCTGCTGCATAAATAACAGATTTCACATCGCCATCTTTTGCTGGAATTTTTTCTGAAATTGGTTTTATGAATTTTGTATACCAAAAGTTTGTGCTGTCGCGATATCCATAGTCAACAGGAACTCGTGGAAAGTTGTTGTTTTTAACTCCGTCAATAATAGAGTTGTGATATTTTTCTTTCATTAAAATTTTGTCAATTTTAAGAATAAAGTGAGCTCCAAATTTGCTGGTTATTCCATTAAAGTTTCTATATGGTGGTTCATAACCATCAAGATTGCCAGGCTTGTCTTCAAATGCATTTTCTAAAGTGTCGTCCCAAGTGCATTCAAAAACTTGAAAGCTTTCTTCAACAATTTGTGGTCTGTTTTCGCCAAGTTCGCTATCTATTAGTGTAAAAAGACAGCCTTTCATTTTTTCTTCGGTTGTTTCGCCAGGAAATCCAAGACGAACAGCTTCTTTGAAGTATTTTCTGTCGTCTGGAATAAAGTTGAGTGTACATTTTTTTGTTCTTAACAAGTTTTGAGCAGTGTTTGAGCTGTTTCTGCATTCAAGAATCATTGCATAATAATCTTTTCCTGCAATATAATATGGAAAGCACAATGAATATGCTCCAAGGTTGGTTTGGCCACTTTCGCTAACAGTGCTGATTAAAATTGTTGGCATTGGATAAAATGCTGAAGTTTGATAAAAGTTATCAACAATTCTTAATTCTTTTAATTTGTCCATAAGTTTCTCCTTTTTTTGATTATATCACAATTAAAATCAAAAGCAAAAACAAAAAAGGTTTGATTTGTGGCACAAATATCACAATTTTTTGTGCAAACTCTACGGTTAGTGGGAGACATTTGCACTTTTTTTGTGCTATAATAATATCATCAAAGGAGAGGCTTATGGATTTAGCAAAAATTGGAAAGTTTATTCAAGATCTTAGAAAAGCAAAAAAATTAACACAAGTTGAACTTGCTCTAAAAATCGGGGTTAGTGAAAAAACAATTTCAAAGTGGGAGTGTGGAAAGGGCTTTCCTGACACAACACTTATGTTGCCACTTTGCAAAGAACTTGGAATAACTGCCAACGAACTTTTGTCTGGAAAACTTTTGCCAAACGAAAAAGAATATAAGGCAGCTTCGGAAGAAAACTTGGTAATGTTAAAATCTCAACAAGAAAAAAGTTCTAAACACATGCTAACAATTGAATATGTTTTGGGTTATTTTGTTATTGCTTTAAGCCTTTTATTGATTATGATTGCAGCATATTTTGAGCTATCTTTGGGGTGGAGAATAGTCTTGATAGTTTTAGGTTTTGTCCATATTGGTGTGGGAGTACATTTTTGTTTGAAAATTGAACAAACCGTTGGCTACTATGAATGTGCCAAATGCCACAATAAATATGTTCCAACATACAAATCTGTTTTGTGGGCAATGCATGTAGGGCGAACAAGATATATGAAATGTCCAAAATGTGGAAAACACAGTTGGAACAAAAAAACTATTTCAAAAGAATAAAACGAACCAACTGGTTCGTTTTTTTATACAATATTAGTGTCGCAAAAAATCTTTTTTTGTAAATTTTTTCAATAAATTGACTTAATTCCTTTAACTTGTTATGATAAATTTGAACAATCAGTGATTTACTTTTTCGAGGAAAATGCTTATGTATACTGAAATTTTAGATGAAATCAACAACAAACTAAAAATTGTCAAAGATAAGCTAAGTGAAATGCATGTGCAAGATATTGCAGATTTGCTTGAGCAAATAGACAATCCAAAAGATTTAATAAAAGTTTTCAAGGTTCTGCCAAAAGATGTTGGGGCAGAAGTCTTTTCTTATGCTTCAAGTGATGTTCAAGAAGCTTTGGTTGTGGCTTTGAGTGATAAAGAACTTGGATATATTATTGAAGAAATGTATATCGACGATGCTGTCGACTTCATTGAAGAAATGCCTGCAAACATTGTTGAAAGAGTCCTTAAAAACTCAACACCAAAAACCAGACAACAAATCAATCAGTTCCTTGGTTATGAAGAAAATTCTGCAGGGTCAATCATGACTCCAGAATTTATTGATGTTCGTGAAAACACAACAATTAATAACTGTTTGCAAAGAATTAGAAGAATTGGTGCAGATGTTGAAACAATCAACATTGTTTATGTCACAGACAAAACCAGAATTCTTAAGGGTGTTCTTTCAATCAGAGAATTGCTTTTGAGTGATGGCGAAGCTGAAATTTCTGAAATTATGAACGACAATGTTATTTTTGCCGAAACAACAACCGACAGAGAAGAAGTTGTTTCACTCTTTAGACAATATAATTTGCTGGCTCTTCCAATTGTTGACAAAGAACAAAGGCTTGTTGGAATTATCACAGTTGATGATATCGTGGATGTTATCGAAGAAGAATCAACAGAAGACATCTCAATCATGGCTGCGACAACTCCAAACGAAAAGCCATATTTGAAAACTAGCCCATTCAGACTTTGGCTCAACAGAGCTCCTTGGCTTTTGCTTCTTATGATTTCTGCCACATTCACTGGGCTTGTAATTAGCAAAAATGAAGCACTGCTTAGCAACGGAATATATGGCATTTTGCTAACTGCATGCATTCCAATGATTATGGGAACAGGCGGAAATGCTGGTGGACAATCTTCTGCAACAATCATTCGTGGAATTGCTCTTGACGAAATTGAATTCAAAGATTTGTTCAAAGTTATGCTCAAAGAATTTATTGTTGGTGTGTTGCTTGGTTTGACAATTTCGGTCGCTTGTTTTGGAAAAATTATGCTCATTGACGGAATGCTCTTCAAAACTCAAGGAGTAGACTATATGTCTGCATTGATCATTTCGCTTGCAATGTTTATAACTATCGTCATTGCCAAACTAGTTGGTTGTTTGCTTCCAATTTTGGCAAAGAAATGCAAACTTGATCCAGCTGTTATGGCAAGTCCATTTATCACAACAATTCTAGACACTGTGTCTTTGTTGGTTTATTGTGGTTTGGCATTAACATTTCTTTATTAAAAACAAAAACATCACGGAAGTTCGTGGTGTTTTTTATTTGCAATTTCATATTGCATTCGAGTGAATGCTGTTCTATAATATGTTTGATAGGAGTGCTTATGAAAAACAAAATAAGTTTGCAAGAAATAGCAAAAACTGTTGGCATATATGGTTATGTCACTCAGCAAATAGAAAATTCTAAATTGAACAAAACTCTTTTGATTGCCGTAAAAAAAGGATCAAAGAGTAATGTTTTGGTGTTTGAAGAAGAAAATGGATTAAACGAAATTGGTTCTGCGACATTCACAATAAATGGAAGAGGAGTGTATTTATCAAAATTTGTTGTCAATGAAAACTTTCAGCAAAATGGCATTGGTCGTTTAATGTTTAATTTTGCAATGGCCTGTGGTGACAAAATGGGCAGAACTTGCATTTATGGCGAAGCCAATCCAACAGAT
The DNA here is from genome assembly GCA_045589795.1 of Clostridia bacterium. Lineage (GTDB taxonomy): Bacteria > Bacillota > Clostridia > Christensenellales > UBA1242 > RGIG4790. Next base: position 683 of record JAZNPU010000181.1, on the reverse strand, counting down.
CCAATAAAAGGAGTATCAAATCAAGAAAATAACACTTTTTCAAAAGAACAAGAAAAAATTAGAGAAATTTATAAATGCCTTGGTTGTCAATTAAACGGTGAAAACTTTGTTAGGAACTGGCAATCAGGAAAAATCCTTAAGCAATCAGACAAACAAGTTGTTAGCTTAGTTAATAAAATTTTTGAAATCCAACCTGAAAATCAATAAAAAAGGCAACCCCAGAGGGTTGCTTTTTTTGTGACTATGTTATTTAATAGTTTCGTGTGTTGGTTATGGCAATAAAGATTCTAAAACAGGTGTAATTTCTGCTGTTAGAACATTGTAGCCCGCTGGTGTTAAATGTCCTCCATCTATTGTGTATTCTGCTAAGAGTCCATTTGAATCAAGGTCGAATAGGGGATAGAATAAATCAACAAAAACACAACTATATTTTTCTGCAATTTGTTTAATTTTTATATTATTAAAACAAGCCAATTCGTTGTATGTACCCCAGCTTCCACTCATTGCGGTTAGAGATAATAACACTATTTTTGTGTTAGGCAGATTATTTTTTAAGCCAGCGACAATTCTTTCATAGTTTTCAAACATGGTTTGAAAGTTGTTGGCTCCAATTAACATAACGGCTACTTTGGGTTTTAGGTCATAGGCAGATATTTTTAGTCTGTTTTCCAAATCAAATGTAG
>JAZNPU010000180.1:0-2419 GCA_045589795.1 Clostridia bacterium | reverse complement strand
TGGCCCACAGAACGACATGGCTACGATCCGACTTAATATGTTCCAACACTTAACCAAAAATGCTTGCCGCTTGTTGCCTCAAGTGTTGGATTGCCTTTTAAAACATATTTTGATTTTGCAGCATTATCAGAAAAACAATCAAAAACATAGTTATATCCTTTGAGTGTTCCTCCTGAAAGATTCATTGTTGCATTACCAACAATCACTGTTGCATTTGGATATGAAGAATTTTGTGTAGCATATGTTCCGCTGTTTACATTAACAGTCGCTCCACCATCTGCATATATTGCATGTCCATAGCTAGTGGTTGTGATATTGTTTGTGACTGATACATTGGCAAAAGTTGCTGTTCCACCATTGTGACAAAATGCACCACCGCCTGAACCTGCTGTGTTGCTTGAAACTGTTCCTCCGGTCACATTAACTGTGCCTTTCGCATAAAGTGCTCCACCTTGTGCAGCTGTTGAACAACTTGTGATTGTGCAATTTAGATTGATTGTTCCTGCTTCTTGATAAACAGCACCACCATTACCAATCACTGAAAATCCTGATAATGTAACGGTTGTTAAAGTTAATGTTCCACCACTCTGGTAAATAGCTCTGCCTTTTTCACCACTTTTTGGTGAATATGTTTTGCTTCCACTTAATGTGAGTTCACCTTTTGCAATAGAAATAACTTTAGCAGTTTCTTTTGCTGTCGCAGTAAAACTTGTTGTTGGTTGCTGCTTGATTGCAAAATTTCTATTTGAAAACGATAAGCTATTTTTACTAACCAGTGCAAGTTCACCCAAAACATATTCTGCATCATGACTGGTTGTGATTTCAACTTCATCATATTTGTCTGTTATTGTGATGTTAATGTTTTCACTTGTTTTTTCTGCTGTCAAAATGCTTGCAATTTTTTCTTCTGAAACAGCAAAAGAAGACAGTGCACTTACACTATCTTCTATGAAAATGAGTTCTAACTTGTTGTTCGCATCAAAACTGATGGCAACTTCTGAAGATGTTAACCCTGTCGTTTGAGATTGTGGTTGATTGTATAAATATACTTTTCCTCCAACAATGACATATTTGTTGTTGGAAAAGTCGCTTGAAAGAGTTAATTGATTTTGAACCTTTGGTGGTTCAGTTGGAGAATTTTCTTCTGGCTTAACCATTCCAGCAAAAAGAAAAGTTGCACAGCAAACCAAGGTAGTAAATATTGCTACCACAAAAACATTCAAAAAATGTTTGGTTTTTGTTTGCATAATTCTCCTTTTAGTATGTGGAAACTCCCCTTGTTTATATTATAAACAAATACAAAAATAATGGCAAACAAAATAGCCCACTAAAACAAAAAAATCTCTCAAAATTGAGAGATTTTCATATAATATTATATTTTTTTACAATTTTTGATTTTATTCTTCGTCGTCATCATCTGATTGACTTTGTTTTTTGCCATAGTTTGCAATAGCATTTTTTACAGCTGTTTCTGCAACTGGACAAACATATCTTTTATTGTCTGGAAGCACTCCACCAAGTTCTTCCAAAATTTGTGAACTTGTGATTGCTTTACATTCTTCAAAAGTTTTTCCGTGCATTAAGCCAGTTGCAACACATGCTGCTGCGATCATGGCTGGAGAACCAAATGCTTGGAATTGAGCATCTGCAATTTTGCCGTTTTCAACTGAAATATAAATTTTTACGATTTCGCCACAAGTGTCGTCAACAACTTTACCAACACCGTGAGCTCCTTTGATAACACCAACATTTGTTGTGTTGTAGAAAATATCTAAAACTTTTTGACTATACATATTACAATTCCACCTTGTTTCTATAAATTCTTACAGCTGAAATACTTCTAACTTTCTTTACAGCTTTTTGCAATTTGTTAACGGTATAATCCACATCTTCTTTTGTGTTATTGAGACCAAATGTGAAACGAATTGTGTTCATTGCCTCTTCTTCTTTGCCCATTGCAACAAGAACATGGTTTGTTTTGAGACCTTCATTTGCACATGGAGATGCAGTTGAAACACTGATTCCTTCTTTGTCTAACATTGTTAAAACTGATTCACCTTCTGCCCCTTCAAAGCTGATGCTAGCATTGCCAGCGAGTCTTTGGGTTGGGTGACCATTAAGTGCAACATTGTGAATTCTTTCGCTGACACTTTTGAGGAAATATCTGCGAACAGAACGAAGATATTTGTTGTTTTCTTCAATGTTTTCTGTTGCCTTTTCGATAGCTTTTCCAAATCCAACAAATGCTGGAACATTGAGTGTTCCTGCTCTTAGGTTGTTTTCTTGGCTTTCACCATGCATAAACTTTTCAATTTTTACACCCTTGCGGATATAAAGTGCACCTGTTCCTTTTGGTCCATAAATTTTGTGGCCTGAAAGGCTCAATGCATCAATTTTCATTTCTTTTACATTGATATCT
>JAZNPU010000179.1:0-2169 GCA_045589795.1 Clostridia bacterium | reverse complement strand
GTGCTTGGGTTAAACAATGCTGTTGCAAAGTTTTCACCATAGAACAAATATGAATATGCAGTATCTGTTGTTCTGGTGTCTTTGATTGTATAGAACTGAGAAACAATATCTGTGTTATCTGTGATTGTGAATTCAACATTGTCTGTGTAGTTAATAACAGATGTTGAACTTGCAATACTATGATTTGTGTATAGATACCAACCATTTAGTTTATATGTTTTATTAGTATCTTCTAATATTGCATTTATTAGGTTAATATCTGTGATAGACACTTCCACCAATGAACCAACTGGCAATGTAAGTTTGATATACAAGCTATTATTTGATGTGTTCCAGTAGCTGTTTGCAGAGTTGTTTGTATACTCAGTTGTTGTGTCTAATGTTGCATTGTATTGATGTTTGCTAGAAATTGTAATTTTCAAATCGTTAAGTGCATCTCTGTTGATGTATGTTATATCTCCAGTGTTATCAATACCAATACGAACAACCAAATCTACATTTTTGATATATCTCTTTTCAATAACAAGATTTGAATGATTAAATATGCCATCAGTTTCAGAAAGAAGATCTCTTAGATCAAATATTTGATAAACAAATCCACCATCTTCAATTGGAGTAGTGGTTGGTTCAACCTTAACTCCGTTTATATAATATCCGAAGAATGTTAGGTTGCTATCAACACCTGAGTCGAAGTGAACTCCAATGAGTGTTCCATAGGTTGGATAGAAATATTCAACATATTTATTGTTTGAAGTTAGACCAGCAAATGTGTCTTTATAATCATAGACATATTGTAAATCGGTTTCAAGTTGAACCCATTGCATTGCTGCATTTTTAAGTTCAGTTGTTCCTTTTGCATTGGCAGAGTTCAAAACAGTTGTTTGTGTTAAGATTTGCCATGCAGTTAAGTACCTAGCTTCAATGTAATAGGTTTTTCCTGCAACAATTTTGTTTCCTTCAAGAACACTTGTTAATGTGTCGCCATAGATATATTCACTAGCTTTGTTTTGGAAATCAAGTTTTGTCCAGTTTTCGTCAGCATCAGATTTATAGTAGAATCCAATAAATTGATATCCAGCATAGTGATTAGCTATCAATGCAAGATTAACATTAGCCAAATATGTCAATTCTTCATTTCTTGCTTGAACAGATTGTAGAGCAGAGTTGTGAATGTTTTGACCTTCAAGTTCGGTTAGTTTGTTGCCATATAGTCTAACAAACAAGTTGTCTTGCATTTCAATTTGAGCATCTGTTGCATCAACACCAAATAGGTTTTCGCCATCAAGGGTCACAGTTGCAAAGATAGTTGCTGTGTTATACCACAATGCAACAACAGTTAAGTCTGTTTCGTTGGTGTAGTAAGTGTTATTCTCAAATGTTCCTTCAGCATGTTCATCATCAACTGGTTTGATTGATAGATTATGTCGGGTAGATTCATTAAGTGCTGTTCCAACAGCGACTCCGTTAACAAAGAATCCACCAAATGTGTATTCAGAACTTTTTCCTGCAAGGATTGACAAGTTTTCATTTGAAGCAATTCCAGTGAATACTTGTTGACTATAGCTAGCATTTAATGAAACTGTAGTTCCACCGTCGCCTCCAAGTCTGTAAGCAAGAGTTAGAGGAGTGACTGCCATTGGAGCATATGGTTGATTGTTCACTTGACGAACCAAAGTTAAGTTTCTCTTTGCATAGAATGTTGTGTTAACAGTGGTTGTGCTGTCAATAGTTTTTGTTGTTAAGCTAGAACCATTGATTGTTGTAGAAGAACCATATCTGTTTGCAAGAGCTTCAGAAATTTTTGTTGTCACAGTGATTTGTGAACCTTGTTTAACTTTGATTTCTATTGAATCAAGAGAACCAAGAATGATTGTTTGGTTTCTGCCATCGGCATCAACATAGTCAACCGCAACATCTAGCAATGACAAGAATGCAGGATCCCAAGTTTCAGTTGCTTCGTCATAATATTCAGCATCTTGAGGTTGATGTGAAGCAATGATTTTGTTGATTGACACTTTGAACACTGATTCATAATATGCAGTGAAGGTATAGTAGTAGTTATAGTTAAGAGTAAAGCTTTCTCCACCTTTATATTCGAGAACATATTCAAATTCAGGTGTTGAGCTTACATCAAATTCAGTCACATATTCATTGAATAATGTATCGGCT
>JAZNPU010000178.1:0-5138 GCA_045589795.1 Clostridia bacterium | reverse complement strand
TTTTATTTAATATAAAAATATATAATAATGAAAATAAATTTGTCATTATATGTCGAATGATGTAGAATTGAAACAAACATTAAGCAGGTCCTAAATTGTGGACTTTGACTAAACCGCTAGATATTTATTAATTATTTAGACACCCAGCTGTCCAAATTTCTGTGCTAAATTCATATAGAACAAATGTTCTAAAATGCAAAATAAAAACTGATAGAAAATTTGTGTCAGTGTTTGGTTTAAGGAGGGGGTATTGCAATATACAATAGAAGTGTAAACCAGATAATTTTGTGTTTTAAATTTAAGATGAAATTAATTGATGGTGGGTGATAAAGTAATGATAAAGAAAAATAATGAAACATTAAAAAAGTGCAAAAACTATAATTTAAAACTGAAAATTCTTATTAGAAATGCAAATTTTAGCAATAATAATTGCGATAATTCAAAAATCGACATTAGACTTTTTGCATGGATAAAAACATTACTTTATGTTCATAATGCAATTCCTAACATTATAAAATTGATTGACAAAATGGTGTCAATCAAAGCTTCATCTCCTTATAGTGGTTCTTATATTTTTGGTGATTATAAAAATGGAACTTATGGGCAAGTTCAAGAAATTTTGAACATAGAAAATCGCAAGTTGAGTTTGATTAATCTTTACTCAATGATTGATGAACTTACTAAACATGTTCCGGAAAAATATAAGGCATTTCTTGAAATGAAATTTTTTAAGCGAAAAAAGATCTCTTATGTTGCTGAGGAACTCGAGATCACAGAAAGGACTGCTTTTAGATGGGTAAATAGTATTCTTGAAATTTTATATAATTATTGTTTGGTAAATAACTGGTCAGTTAGTTTTTTTGAATCACAAGTTGCAAGAGAACCTTGGATTCTTGATCATTACAATAGGTTTTATTCTAAACTTACAAAAACAAAATCAAAGTAGATCATCGTCATCAATATATTCATATTCAGGAAAGTCTATTTGAAAATCAGGAACAACTTGTTTAGGGGTATTCTGTTTGTTTATTTTTCTTGAATATGACAAATGATTTGTTGGCTGTGGATTAGAATTTTGAGTTTCTGTTTCTTTGTTGTGCTTGAGTTGTCTGTGGTGTTTAATAGCTTTTGAAACACTTATCACAAACAAAATCAAAAATGGCAAAATTATTAAAATAATCAAAGCTACTTTAATTGCATCATTTAATTGAATGCTATTATTAAGGTTTGGTTTATCAATAATGTTTTCAACTTCTAAGTTGTTTGGAATATTTGTCAAGTTTGTTGTTGATTCGCTATGAATATATCCTTCATAAACAGCTGTGGTGTTGCTAGATGGGGTGTATCTGGCATAATACCAAATATTGTTTGTTGCCCCAATTGGAATTGTTCCAGTTGTTGCAGCTACATATTCAATTATTTTTGTATTGGCTGAAATGGTAACTAGTTTTTTGCCATTTGTGTCTGATGGCTCACTCCAAATTTGAGTTCCGACTGTTGGTGAAATATCAAAACTAATTCCAAGCAGAGTTGGTGTAGTTGGTTGAAAGCCCACAATGCTTAGTTTATTTGCATAACAATAACCTGTAAATGTTGAGTATTGAACTTTGAGAATATCATCATTGACCTTACTTAAAATTGAAACAAAATATGTTTCTGGAATATAAAATAATTGGCTTGATAAGTTGCTATCCATAGAGTCGGTTTTATAAAGCATGCATTCACTAGATGCTTTTGCATAAACAATTTGATTTTCGTATGCAAAAGAAAAACCAGTGCTTGAAAAATCGGTGTCATAAATTATGATTTGATTTGTCAATAGCATCACAAAAACAATAATAAAAAATAGCAGGCTTTTTTTCATAAAAATAGATTATCAAAAATGATTGAATAATTAGGTAAAAATAATTAAGCAAAATTGTATATTTTTGATGATTTATATCGTATTTTATTTGATTAATAATTATTGCAAAATTGTCGTTAAAATATGTCAAAATACGGCAAAGTTATAAACAAAATGTTAATAAAATTGTTAATATGTGCCGAAAAATGCCAAAAATAGCTCAAAAAATGCAATATTTATAATAATTATGGAGAAAAATTAATATTTGTGAAAGATATAAATAATATCAAAAAAATATTCGAAATTGACCAAGAATTAGATAGAAGAAATTATGCATCTTTGGCAGGCTATAACACTGGCAAAATTAAGCACAAAAAACAATTAGAATTTCATAAATCCACAAAAAGAAATAGGTGGGTTTTTGGAGGAAACCGAACTGGCAAAACCGAGTGTGGTGCTGTTGAAACTATATGGCTTGCCAGAGGGATTCACCCGTTCAAAACAAATAAACCTGATATTGTTGGGTGGGTGGTTAGTTTGTCCACAAGAGTTCAAAAGGAAGTTGCTCAAGACAAAATTTTGAAATATCTCAACAAGTCTTGGATTGCTGATATTGTTATGAAGCAAGGTAAAAAATCTTCTGCTGAGTATGGGGTTATTGAGTGTATTGTCATTAACAATGTGTTTGGTGGACAAAGCAAAATATATTTCAAAAGTTGTGAAGAGGGTCGAGATAAATTTCAAGGAGCATCACTAGATTTTGTTTGGTTCGACGAAGAGCCTCCTGAAGATATTTACACAGAATGTCGAATGAGAGTTATTGATCGTTGCGGAGAGGTTTTTGGAACAATGACTCCTCTTAAGGGGCTTACTTATATTTATGATGACATATATCTCAACACACATAATGATCCCGAAGTTTTTTATCTTTTTATGGATTGGGAAGACAATCCATTTTTGAGCCAAAATGAAATTGACAGAATGACCAGTATTATGAGTGTTGAAGAACTTGAATCCAGAAGATTTGGCAGATTTTTGAGTCGAAACAATTCATTGGTGTATAAAGAATTTGACGAGCAAGTTAATGTTGTTGAGCCGTTCAATATTCCGTTTGATTGGCAAGACACAATTTCCATTGATCCAGGTCTAAACAATCCGTTGTCGGCTCATTGGTATGCTGTTGATTATGACGGAAATGTTTATGTTGTTGCAGAGCATTTTGCTGCGGGCAAAGATGTTTCCTTCCATGCAGAGAAAATCAAAAGCATTTGTCAGCAGCTTGGTTGGAAACGGGAACGAAATGGAATGTATGGAGCTCTTATAGACAGTGCTGCAAATCAAAAAACTTTGGCTAGCTCAAAAAGTGTGACTGAATTGTTTTATGACAATGGAATTTTAGCAAATCCAAGAGTTAACAAAGATTTATTTAGTGGAATAAACAGAGTGAAGAGCTATATTAAAAATGTTGATGGAATAAGCAGGCTTTTTATTTTTGCAAACTGCACTAATCTAATTAGAGAAATTAAGAATTATTATTGGGGCGACGGTGAAAATCCAGTGAAGAAAGATGACCACTCGCTAGATGAACTTAGATATTATATCATGAGCAAGCCAGAAGCCAGCACTAAACCAAGTTCCCCAATTTCCAGAGATAAAGAGCGATTATTTAGGCAACTTAAAAGATCAAGATTATATGGTGAAAACTGATGTCAGTGTTTGGCTCAGTTTTTATTTTTGTTTGATATATTTGAAGTATGAGAGGGAATAGAAGAGTTCTAAAAAACATTTTACTAAAGCTGGCAAATGGGTTTACATACACAGAAACAACGGAAGAATATTCACCACAAAAAGAACAAGAAGAGTCTTTGGTCTTATCTAAAAGAAAAGTTTCCACTCATTATGTCCCGCCTGATATGTTGGCTATTAAAATGCTTCTTGAAAATGATAGGAAAAAAGTAGATTCATTGTCCGCAATGACAGATGAAGAGCTGCTTTCTCTTAGAAACAAGTTATTAAACGAATTAAAGCAGGAGCAAAAATAAATGAAAATTATACCTTATGAATTTGATAAAAAGTGTGATTTTGACATGTGTCAAAACAAAGCAAAACATCAGTTGATTATTGGTGCAAGAGGGAATGTTTTAATGTGCGACAAGTGTTTGGTAAAGCTCAAAAAAATATTAAAAATAAACAATGGAGGAAATAATGAAAAATAACAAATCAAAATTTATTTATAGCGAAGAGGAAGATAATTTCATTGCTGCATCAATCTTGGAAGATTTTGAAAGAAGAAGACAAGAGCGAAGACCCTATGAACTATCATGGGAACTAAACATTAATTATATGATCGGCAATCAATATTCTTGCATTTCACCAATGGGAGAAATTGAAACTTTCGAGAAAAATTATTATTGGGAAACCCGAGAAGTTTTTAACCATATTGCACCAATCATTGAAATGCGACTTGCAAAATTGGCCAAGGTTAGACCAACTGCATCAGTTAGGCCATCAGGGGCAGAACAAAGTGATTTATATTGTGCGAAGCTATCAAAATCAATTTTGGAAAGTTTGTTTAATAAGTTGTCGGTTAGTGATTTAATTGCCAGAGCAACTGTGTGGAGCGAAATCACAGGAACTTGTTTTTATAAAGTTTGTTGGAATACAGATCTTGGCGACACAATTGCATTGTCTGACTCTGGAGAAATCAAAGCTGGTGATGTGGATATTAGTTTGTGTTCTCCTTACGAGATTTTTCCAGATAGTTCTGCAAATGCAAACATAGATGATTGTTCTTCAATTATTCATGCAAGAGCATATCCTGCAGCTTATGTGAAAGAGGTTTATGGAATAGATATTCAAGGAACAGATATCGATAGTTTGGCATTTGATGTCAATTCATATAATTCAGGTGTTGCTGGCAGAAGCAATGTCACAAAAATAGCTCACATAACAAAACATGATCATGTGCTAGTGTTGGAAAGATATGAAAAACCAAGCCAAAGCCTACCAAACGGAAAACTGTCAATTGTTGCAGGAAATGTTTTGGTTTATGATGGAGATTTGCCATATAGTGTTGCAACTCAAGAAAAAAGAGGATATCCATTTGTAAAACAAGTTTCAAATTGTCAAATTGGTTCTTTTTGGGGATCAAGTGTCATTGAAAGATGCATTCCTGTTCAACGAGCATACAATGCCTTGAAAAACAGAAAACATGAGTTTATTGCAAGGCTTTCAGCAGGTGTTTTGGCTGTGGAGGATGGGTCAGTAGACATTGACAATCTTGAAGAAAAAGAGC
>JAZNPU010000177.1:0-4787 GCA_045589795.1 Clostridia bacterium | reverse complement strand
ATAAATGAACCAATTGGTCTTTTTGGATCTTTTAGCCCTGCTCGAGCTCTTCTGATTGCTTTGCTTACAGCCACAACAGCTTCGTTTTGGCCAATAACTCTTTTGTGCAAAAGTTTTTCCAAATTTAGCAGTCTATCTTTTTCTGTTTCTGTCAATTTGCTAACAGGAATATTTGTCCAACTGCTAACAACTTTTGCAACATCTTCAGCAGTAATTTTACCCATTTGACCATCATTTGCTTTAAGCCAATTTGATCTCATGTTTTCCAATCTTTCACTAACAAGAGCCATGTTTGCCTTAAACTCATTAGCTCTTTCATAATCTTCTCTGCGACTTGCTTCATTTTTTTGAATGTCTAATTCTTTAAGTTCGTCTTCCAATTTTTTGATTTCTGGAGGCACAGCACTTGCTCCAACCTTTGCTCTGCTGCTAGCTTCATCAATCAAATCAATAGCCTTGTCTGGTAAGCTTCTGTCCATAATGTATCTAACACTCATAGACACCGCCGCCTCAATAGCTTCATCGGTTATTTTAATTTTATGGAAAGCCTCATAGCTATCTCTAAGACCTTTCAAAATTTGAACAGTGTCTTCTTCTGTTGGTTGCTCAACATAAATTGGTTGGAATCTTCTTTCCAAAGCTTTATCTTTTTCTATAAACTTACGATATTCATCTGTGGTTGTTGCTCCAATGGTTTGCATATCACCACGAGCAAGATATGGTTTTAACATATCTGCAGGTCCAATTTCGCCATCTTTGCCGCCTGCTTGAGCAAGCATATGAATTTCATCAATAAACACAATAATATTTTTGTTTGCAATGATAGCTTCAATGGCACCTTTTAATTTTTCTTCCATGCTTCCACGGAATTTGGTTCCCGCCATCAAAGAGCCAATTTCAAAACTAAAGATTGTTTTACCTTTTAGAAGTTCTGGAACTTCACCTTTAACAATTGCTTGAGCCAATCCTTCAACAACTGCTGACTTACCAACACCTGCTTCACCAATCAAAACTGGGTTGTTTTTTGTTTTTCTGCAAAGAATTTCAATAATTCTTGCAGTTTCCTTTTTTCTTCCAATAACTGGATCCATTTTGCCAGCACGAGCCCGTGCTGTAATATCTACACCCATATCTCTTAGCACTTCAGGAAGACCAGCATTTATATTATTCATTTGGCTTTTATTGTTAATTTTCTTTTCGCTGGCTGCATAAGTTTTTTGACTTTGTTCAATGTTTGGATCAAATTCCATGCCTGTGATTTCAAAATATGTGCGATTTCTTAAAGTGATATAGTTTGAACCACAAAGGTTTTTAATAATTGACACTGCTTGATTGCCCGCATCTGCCAACAAAACATATAGCAAATGCTCTGTGACTATATACATTGTTCCAACTTGAACGGCAACATCAGCTGCAGCTGAAATAATATTTTTAACCCTTGGTGTATATTCCATAACTTTTCTTGAAGAATAGTTTTGGTATCCCATTTTTGAAATATAATCTTGAACAACATCTGCAGTGATTCCTTGTTCAGCAAGAAGTTGCGAAGCTTTGCAGCCCCTAACACTAGCAAGACCAAACAACAAGTGTTCTGTGCCCACTTGATAAGTGTTCATGCTTCTAGCAAAAGCCACACTGTTGTCTAAAACTTGTTTTGCATTTTTTGTCATTGAAAAATCCATAGTTGATCTCCTTATTTTATTCTGTTGCTTTTTAACACTTTTGCAACATATGATGCTCTATATTTATTTTCTTCTTCTGCTGTTTCAATATCTCCTGCAATCTTCAATAAGTTATATGGAGTGCAAGATCCAAGCAACTTATCCACAATAAAGTTATCTTTCATTCTAACCAGGTTTAGAGCAATTCCCATTTTGATTTCGCCAGCGAGTTTCATAAACTCTTCGCAAGATAGCAAATAACAATTTGTCAAAACACCATAAGCTCTATTAACAATGTCAATAACTTCACTTTCTCTAGCCACCAAAAGTTGTTTTCTGGCTTCAATTTCCATATCGCAAATTTGAGTGACTAAATAATTGATTTGTTGAATATATCCTTCTTCGGTTTTCCCAAGAGTTCTTTCGTTTGAAATTTGGTATAAATACCCCAAATAATCCGTTGCTTCTCCATAAGCTCCACGAACAGCAAGACCATTTTTCTTAAGGTTGTCAATCAAATTTTGAATTTTGCCTGTGAGTGTCAATGCTGGCAAAAATAGCATTACAGAAACTCTTAATCCAGTTCCTACATTTGTTATGCAGCTGGTCAAAAAACCTAAATTTGGATCATATGCAATGTCTAGTTTTTTGCAAATTTGTTGATCAATTTTGTCCAGCAGTTTATAAGCCCCTTCAAGGTTCAAACCTGGCAAAATACATTGCTCTCTGATGTGATCTTCTTCATTAATCATGATAGAAATTGTTTCTGGTTCGTTTATGCAAACACCACCACACTCAATGTTCTCAATTAAGTCATGACTTATCAAGTGCTTTTCTTGCAAAACATAAGCATCATTTTTAGAAAGATCTTTCATTTTATAAACTTTGAAAGAGTCTTCTTCTGCTATTGCACGATAAACTTGATTTATAATTTTGTCACCAACAGCTGCATCAATTTTGTTAGGAAAAGGAACTTGATCTAAACATCTACACAACCTTGCTCTGCTTGAAACAACAATTGAACTATAATCTTTTGCCATTATATTTCTCTCCTTAGTTGTTCAACTTTTTCCTTGATTTGCTGAGCGAGAATATAATCCTCGTTTGCAGAAGCTTCTGCTTGCATTTTGAGAAGTTTTTCAATTTCTTGTTGCTTTTTAGCTTTGCTGATTACCCTGTCTGGTTTTTTGCCAGTGTGCTTAACAGCCTTATGAAATTGATAAAGCATTTGCATAACATCTTTTTCAAAAAGTTTATAGCATTCTGCACAACCCACATAACCAGTTTCTAAAAAATCACTAAGCCTTGTTTTGCAGCATTTGCAAGTTAAATCTTCTGAAAACAACAACTCTTCTTGCATCATTGGTTCTTTTAAGCTTTTGAGGTTGTTTGTGGCATTTTCAAAAGGAGAATAAAACATTAGTTATCGCCCTCCTTCATTAAATCAATCAAAACACACTTAAAAGCATTTGCTCTTAGTTTGTCTTTAAGCATCAAAGGAACATTCAAGGCTTCGTCGCTTAAAGCAACTTTAACCAATTCCATTTCACGGATTTTGATAATTTTGTCTTGAGTGAGCCTCTGTAAAATTTGATTCATTCTTTTATAACTCAATTCCTCACCAACATTTTCCAAAACCATCATAGCAAGATTATTTGAGTCAGCAGAAATTCTTGAAATTTTAATAAATCCGCCGCCCCCTCTTCTGCTTTCTTTTGAAAAACCACGGTCCAGGGTGAAACGAGTTTCTAAAACATAATTGATTTGACTTGGCACACAATTAAAATATTCTGCCAACGAGTTTCTGGAAATCTCAATTGAAGAATCATCACCCATTGTGTCCAAAATAAATTGTTCAATAATATTGGAAATATTAGCCATAGCTCAACCTCCCCAAATTTGACTTTCTTTGATTTTAATTCTATTGTAATCATATTTTAGCCATAAGTCAAACAAAATATGTCACTTCAACAAAAATTAAAAGCCCTCTTGTTTTATGGTTTTTAATATGATATAATGCAATCAAGGCAAATTATGGAAAATAAAAACATCTTCACAACAATCATAGACAACAAAGAAGTATCTGTTGATACTAACTTTTTGATTGACTATATTCAAAATGATAAAGTTGAAGAGCTTTATCAAAGAGATGATTATGATTTTTATTTTGGACTAACCAAAAACCAATTTGCTGTTCTTCTTTTGAAATACATCAAGCACAGAACTCCATATTTGTCATCTTCAATCAACAAAAATATTATTCTTCAAGGAAACAATTTCTTTGGAGGCAACATATATAGAAGACTTTATAAATCTGTTGCATTAAACGAATTCGCCCTTCAAGAACCACACGAATCAAACGACTATTTTTCTCATAACTACCCTATGAACCCTGAGCTTAAAAAGGAACTTTTTAACGACCTTCCTCACTTAGACAAAAATGACTTGGCAATTTATCTGTACCTCAAACTTTGCTATATTCTAAGATACGACGAGCATTTTGATGCTGCTGGCCAATATGGAAAAATTGCACTTGTTCATGAAGACCCTAACAGACTAACTCAAATCACTCCAGAAAAGTGTGATATTGTGTGTTATGAATTTGTATATTTATATGCACAAATTCTAAATGAACTTGGCATTGATTATTTAATCAACAGCAAAAAGCCAGATGAATACGGAAAACGACATATTTCTCTATCTCTAAAATTTGACGAAAAAACAGTTGTTCTTGTTGACCCAACAAAAACAATTTTCAAAGATGACCTATATTTTATCAAGGTCAATGCTCCGGTTCATGGTTTCAAATGCATCAACAGCGACGATAACCTTAAAAAACAACTCAATGAGCAAGTTGACAAAGTTTATGAAATATACAAACTGTTTAATCCTAGCAAATATTGCCCTGAAAACGATCAAGAATATTGGGTAAGAACAGTTAATGAACTTATCACAAACAGAAGCTATTATGAAGCAAAATTCTATTTGTTTGAAAACCTTATGGAAAAAGCAAACCTTCCTCACACAGAACAAATGGCACTGGCAAACAGAATTTTAACAAACCTATTTTTCTTGGAAGGAAAAAACGGACACATGACAATGAAGTCGGATCGTAGCCATGTCGTT
>JAZNPU010000176.1:0-5202 GCA_045589795.1 Clostridia bacterium | reverse complement strand
ATCCAAACAAACTAACAATCAAAAACGATGCAACAGACGAAACAACTGGAGCTGACTCAAACCAAATTCAAGTGACTTATGTTATTGAATATAAAGGCAACTCTTATGTGTTCTCAATGCAAAATTCTTCTTCTGATGTTGATGTTATTGCAACAGCATATAAAACTCAATTAACCTACACTGCTACTGGTTCAGAAACAAGTCAAGACATGTATGTTTATTATGACATTAAAACCTATAACTATAAAGTTGGAGGTTCAAATGTCACTGAATATTACTATTTGACCCCAATCGGAAAAAGAACACAAAAAATTGAATCAACAGAAATTGGAACAAGCATTTCAAATGAATTTGTTGATGTTTGGTTCTTTGACGAATTGAATAACAATTCTAACCTTGCTGAATTGTTGTATAACAGTTCAACCAACGAAGATGGCATTGTTATGCTTGGTCTTGACATTTTGACATTGAAAGACGAGCTTTCTTCAAACTTCTATCATGTGACAGACAATGGTGTTTCATTGATTGCAGATCATTATTATTATATTGCTCCACTTGCTGCACCAGTTGATCTTTTGATTTCTCAATATATCAACACAGATGCAACAACAATTGTTGAAACAAACGATGCATACTTCAAATACACCGTTGACACTGATGGCCAATATTTGTATGATAGCACAAATGGTAGATACTATTTTGACACAAACTCATCATTGACTCACTATAAAATGACAATGGAAACAGTTGAAGATGAAGACGGTGACGAAGTTCAAAGACCTGTTTATACAGAAGGTACTGGATCTGAATATATCTACATTTTGGTTGAGGGTTCATATGTTGCTGATACCAACATATCATTAACCCATTATTCTCGTGAAGTTTATACAAATCAAATCAAAGCTGTTCCACAAGAATATCTTTTCCAAATTGGAAGCTTGTTCTTGGATTCTAACATTGTCACTCAAAATGTTTACCTTGATTATGAAGCAAAAGTTGACGACAACTCAATATATTCAATCAATGGAAACACATATTATTCTTCAATGAATAATCCAACAGGAAAACATTACTTGTATTTCATTGAACAAGGAACTGCTAAATCATATGTTATTGCTGATGCTACAAATGTAAATAACTCAACAGACTTTATTGATCAAGAAAGATATCACACATTGTTGCAAAATGCTTCAGTTGCAACAGCAACTATTAGTTCAGACACATACTATTATCTTTCTGAAAGACAATACTATAACCACTCTGTGACTGCAATTTCTTCTTCTCCAGATGCAAAGAGCTTCACAAATGAATATAAATTCTATTCATACTCTCCATCATCAGACTTGCTATTCTCAACTTCTCTATACATTAATGGCACAGATGTTTATATGGCTGCTGGATCTCAAATCCAAGTGACTATTGATGGCAAAATTGTAAATCGTGATGTCCTTATTAAACTCGATTATAATAGTTCAACAAAAACTTATTCTAAAGAACTAACCATTTCCAAGAACGATACAGATATCACATTTGAAGTTTCATTTATTTCATATAATGAAGGAACTGGCAAGTTCTCATTAGTTCAACAATATTTCAGTGCAATTAATGGAGACGAATCAAAAGGTTTAACATTCCAAAATGTTTTGATTAGAAAATATTATGAAAATCATTCTGAAGTGACAGATAACATTGACTCTAAAGTTGCTCTTGGAAAAGAATGGGTTGTTTCAGTTGGCGATATTCAAACAATTGCTGGCGGAGATCAAGCATTTACCCCTGCTTACTACCTAACAAATGCAGCTGTGATTAATACAGGCATCTCTTACTACTATTATGAATCAGCTAATCCAACAAGCAGACTATACAAAGAAAGTGTGTCTATCACAAGAGAAGCAACTTTGAACAATGTTGTTAGAAGTGCTGTTCTTTACACCAACACATCTGCACATGTTCACTTGCTTGGAAAAATTGTTCTTTTGAGCGATGGTCAAATTGAAATTTATCCATCTTATAACTATTATCTAAGCAACGAAAGCACAACAATCCTAGGTCGTGATGAAACAGGTCTTAACTACTACACAATCGACTACACCACTGTTAACTCTGTTATTCAAGCATTCCCAGGTGTTAAACTTTTAAGCGGTGCACCTTATGCAAACCCTATCTTATTCTTTGAAGTTAAACACAAAGCAGATGAAAGAGCTGTTGTTGAAATTGGTTTGGAAGTTAAAAATGCATACTATGTTGAAATTATTAGCAATGCACTAACTTCAACAACACAAACAATGATTTATGACTTCTCTACTGTGACATTCAAAGACACAATAACTCAACTTACTCAAAACGATTACATTGATCGTATGTATTATGTTCTTGACAAAGAAACTCAAACAACCATTATTGCATATTATCAAAATGACGATGGCGAATGGGTTGAATATTTGGCTGGAACACCATTGACAATTCAAAACATTGGCCTAAATGATGACGATCCAAATGTTTATAGCATCTTGAAAATTGATGAAAATTCAAGATATTTAACTCAATTATTCTATGCTGTTGAAAATGCAGCTGGCGACTTAGAATATTTCCCTCTTAATGTTGAAGACCTTATCATTTGGGAAAGTACATCTTCTTATATTGAAGACCTTCCAACATTTGATATTCATAACTATTATGTTTCAGACAACGGACTTGTTATTTTGACATCTAATGGAAATGAACATGCTCTATGTGAAAAAGTTGAAGATTTGTTTATTAGTGGAACTGGATCAACAACAAGCGATTACGACTATAGCGAAGTTTTGATTGGTGGATTTACTTCTGCTTATAGAGTTAGTGCTGATGCATTAGAAAATGTAAATGCAAGCCGCAACCTACAATCTTATTGGTGGGAAGATGCAATCAACATCACAAACTGCTACAACGAAGGTGATGCTTACTTCCTAACCGGAACTGAAGGTGTTGTTCTTGTTGCTAACCCTATTGTTCAACTTTCAACAAATGACAATGAAAACATCATCTACAGATTTAAGCACTGGCTCATCTATAGCCGTTATAACAGTGAAATTCTCTATTATAACAAAGCTTTAAGTGATGCACATGCTGACAAAAACAATGCTGTTATGAGATTTACTTCTTCAGAAGCTGGATATTTTGTGTTTATGCCAGTTTATGAAAGAGTTTACACTGTTAACCTTGGTTCTAGTGTTTATGACGGAGCTCCAAACCTAGGCGGAAGTGTTTCTGTTTTATACAACGGAACATCTGTTGACATGAGCAAAGCTCAATATGGTGAAGATGCTCTTGATATCTATTTTGTTGAACTTCATAAAACAGTTATTAATAATGAAGAACAATACTACTACAACAACCTACAAATAACTCCTGTTCTATACTATAACGGAACAAACTTTGAATCAGTTGAACACTTGTTTAGCTTGCCTTATGGAACAGCAAACAAACGAATCTATTTCCGTATTGAAAGTGGAAACATTAATTATCTAAAAACACTAACCTACCTTGAAGACCAACCTGGTGTTGTTGTTTTGGAAGCTAAAAACGGAATGTATACATTCTCTCTAGGAGATACACAATATTCTGTTAGACACGACCAAGCAATCACCGAACTATCAACAGAACCTATTGTGGAATTGTTGAGCTTTACATACAATGTCAACCATTATTCAGATGGAATTGCCGAAGTAAATGAAAATACAGTTGTTCAAAGCAAGTTTGTTGTTTACGACGACGACACAATGTCTATGTATGCTCTAACAACAGAAGAACTATTTAATGTTATCAATAATGGTTATACTGGTGAAGACGACTTGTTTGAAGCTGGCGAATTCTTTGCAACAACATTGATCAAAAACTTCAACTGTCTTGCAACAGCATCTGATCCATATTCAGAAGTTGATTATGATTCTCTTCCAACAGACTTCGAAGAAGGTGTTTCTTCATTCAAATATAGCAACCTTGCTTATCTTGCTTCTGGTGAATTGTATTCTTATGAAGATCCAGACACAGGTGCTGAAATAATAAACACAACACAACAATTTAAATCAAGCTATTTTGAAAGAGATTCTAGACTTATCATCACAGCGATGCCTGACATGGGATATCGCTTAAAAGATTGGTATTTAGCTGAATATGTTGAATCAACTCAAAGTTGGATTATTAGCGAAACTGCCCTTAGCGACACAATCAATTCAACCTATAGAGATTTAATCCGCCCTGCTTATTATAATGAATCTCTAAAACTTTGGTATTATGTGACAGAATATTATGAAACCAAAGTTGATGGCAGCAAAATTTATTACTATAACGAAGAAAAAACTGCCGAACAACAATCTGTGGTTGCTGATGCTGCTCTAGATCTTATTCGTGGCTACTATGCTCCAGCAAGAGATGCTTATGGAACCACATATTATATTCCTGTTTATCGTAAGGACATGAACTCTGGAGTTTGGTATACTGACCCTGCATTCTCTAGCCAATACACTGGTGAAGTTTCTGCTATTATTGAAAAAGCTCACTATGATTGCATTCGTGAATGGCACGACAACACTGTTTCTCGTTATTTGATTGGAAACTTTGAAGTTTATAAACACGATGGTCAATATTATCGCACAAAAGATATTGGCAATATGTATTTCAAAGATAATACTATATATATTTATAATCTACATAGTAATGTCAGAATTGTTGCTGAATTTATTGAAGTTTATCAAGCATTCATCTTTGCTGAAGACAGCCGAGAAGATAACATTGAAGTTGTTTCTGTTTATTATGATGGTCTTCGCTCAAATGCTGGTGGCGAAAACATGGAAGAAGACGACAAGCCTACAAACAAAATGGAAATTTCAGACTTCTATGATCAATATGAAACAACTCAATCAATCACATATAATAACTATGTTGGCTATTCTGCATTCACAAACTTAACAAGCAACAATCATAACTTTAGAAAAGTGACTGAAAAAGATGAACATGAAGCAAATGTTTACAACGAAACACAATTGAACCTTGTGACAATGTATTTTGATGTTTACACCACTATGTATGTTGTTGTTCGAGTTTACTATGACAAAACATTAAACATTCACACCCTTGGTATGAATTCAAACTATAATCTTGTTCCAGTCTTCTACCCAACAGACGACTTCATTAAGGCAAACACTGCTGATGGAACTTATGAAC
>JAZNPU010000175.1:0-1625 GCA_045589795.1 Clostridia bacterium | reverse complement strand
GCACTAAGCAGATTTTCTTGCCCTTTGAAAATATGAAGAGTGTAAGTGTTAACTTGCCAAACTGCATAAAGAGTGACTGTTGCACCTTGTGTTGAACTTAAGTTCTTAACAGATTGTTTGTCTGTGTAGGTTGCGGTTGTGGCTGTTGAAGAAGTTGACCAACCTTTGAATGTGTGCCCTGTTTTGGCATAGGCATTTGCTGTGAGAGCTAAAGCTGTGTCGTATGTGTGTGTTTGGTTGCTCATTGAGCCACTTGTGCTTCCATTTCCATTGAATGCTACGGAATATGTATTGGCTTTCCATGAAGCTGTGGCCGATCCATTGCCGTTTTTGAACAGATATGATGAATCACTTGCAAAAGCAATTGTGTTATCTGTTAAATCTGTGATAACAATATCTTTGATGTCAAAGTCAATAACCAGTGTGCTTGTTGTTCCAGATTTCAAATCTGCTGTGTAAACTTCAATTAGTGGATCAACTGTTTTTGTTGAACTACTATATACAAAGCTCGTCGGCAACACTTGCACCATAGATCCAGTCACCCAACCACCGGTTGCCGCTGAATAGGTTGTTGTAGGACAGCCAAAGTAGTCATTTGAAAGTCTTGAAAATCTAACTGCAAAGTTTGTGCCCGTCACAGTATTCACTCGAATTTTATATGTTAGCCTGTATGTATGCCCTGCTGTGAATGTATATTTTGGCCATCTAATGCTATACCATGTGCTAGCCGTTGGTTTTGCAACAGAAAACTTAAAGTTTTCATAATATGTATTGTTTGTTCTTGCGAATCCACTTTGAGATGAAGCCCCTTGACCAACTTCGATATCTCCTGAACCTGTTTGTGTCCAGCTTTGGAATGTATATCCTGTTCTAGTTGGGTTGTCTAAGGTATATGTTTCCAAAAAGTCTTTACTAACAATGATTTTACCTCTTCCTGCGGCATAAATATTAGAAATTTCTCCCGCAACAAAACAGTCATTCACAATTGTGAAATCTTGAATATTTCCTGAAAAGTATTGTCCATCTGGAGTTGTTGTGTTAGATGTAGCTTCTGCACCAATAAAGATACCATTTGATGTATGATACCCTATTTTTCCACTTGTGTAAGCTTGACTTGTGCCATACAGTGTGCCATCGATATAAGCTCTTACATTTGTTCCACCAAAAGTCATGGTGAACATGTGCCAACCTGCTGCCAAACTTGACCATGCTTTATTAGCATTGACAACTTTGTATCCCACACCAGAGTCATAGCATGCAAATTGAATATTTCCATTTGCACTTTCCAAGTTCCATCCACCACCTTCGGTGCATGAATAAATTCTCATTCCTTTTGTGTAATCTGACCAAGATGACATATTTGCCCAAACATTTATGGTTATTTTGTCTGTGAACATATAGCTTCGGCTAACAGTTTTGAAATCATTTCCATCAAAAGTGCCTGCTGTTTCAATGTATGCACCATATGTGGTTTCATTGTAATATTCGTCAGTGGTGTTGTCTGGATTTATTGCCAAGTAATATGGTTGACAACTCCAATGAGCACAATATGTTATTCCGTTTTCTCGTTTTAAAGCATCTTCTTGGTGATGATCAAATTTTCCTCTACCAATGTCATATATTAT
>JAZNPU010000174.1:0-3824 GCA_045589795.1 Clostridia bacterium | reverse complement strand
TAGTTGTTTCTTTTTCTTCGCCTTCCCAAAAGGTGATTTTTTTCAAGGCTTTATAGCAAGTTTTGTCATAAATGAAAACTTGATATTCACCAGGCACAGAAAATGTTAAAAGACCAGTGCTTGTTTCAACTCTGTTGTTTGTGATGGTGTTGTAAAACACACCGTCAATGTTGTATAGGCTATAAAACTCACCATTGAAATAGAAGTCGATATAGATTGGGCAAGCTTGTGAGCCATAAATGTTGTTTAGTCTGATATAGTTAAGAAGTGGTTCTGTTGAAGTTGGGGCAGTCACTTGTTTGCCACCAGAGTCTTCCCAATAAAAATCTGTGTTTGAAATGAATGATGTTTCCGTTTGAATCAAATAGAATGAAAATGATGCAAATGTGTTTTCGAGCCTTACGAGGTGGCTTTGTGTTGTTCCGTCATAAGCAATTGCATGATATTTATTTTGTGCAAGCTTTTCAGTCACAGGAATGCTTTCGTTGGTTTTTCTTCTTGCAACGGATAGTTCTTCAGAAGCAAGGTTTTTGATTGTGATTGTGGTGTTGACATAAAGATAATATTCTGTGTTGCCTTGTCCATTTGTGATTTGTTCAAAATCGTCTAAAGAAAATCTATAATCTGCTTGAGAGATTGATGTTGTTTGCAAAATAACTTCTGCTGGAGTCAAAACAGTTGCGGCTGGAGTAGGCTCAACAGCAGAACCGTATTTTTTGTCAGCAAAAGAAACTCCAGAAAATGGA
Source organism: Clostridia bacterium (assembly GCA_045589795.1). Lineage (GTDB taxonomy): Bacteria > Bacillota > Clostridia > Christensenellales > UBA1242 > RGIG4790. Next base: position 3,078 of record JAZNPU010000174.1, on the reverse strand, counting down.
GCTGCAACAGCCAAGCATACAAATAAAAGTGAAATAATAATCTCTTTTAATTTTTTCATGTCACACCTATTATTAGCTTTTTATAGTTATAATATTAACATAATTAAAAAATAACCGCAAATAAAATTGTGCAATATGTTTCTTTTTTAGAAACATTTGAAAATTTGCAAACAAAAAACCTCTTGCGAGGTTTTTTTAATATTCATCATCACCAATAATAATGCTGTTTCTTTTGCGAATATCATAGAAGATTTCTTGTTCGTTAAGTCTTCTTCCTGGGCGAAATTCTTCAGGAATACTGCCAATTTTGTAATCATCTGTGCATTTGAAGTATGGTGTGATAACACTTTTAACAGGATATTGTTGGAAACAGTTAACAATAACTTCTCCAAGAGGAATCTTGTTAAGGTCAGAAGGTTGAATAAGTGGAACTTCTTGAAGTTGTGTGCTAACAGAAGAAGATTTGCTTTTGTCTTTTCCTTCGCCTTTGCTTGAACTCTTGCTTGTCACCTCGATTGTTTGTTTTCCAAGTTCTTTAGAAAATTCTTCACGAGTGTTAATGTCTGGAGTTCCGTAGAATAGGGTCACTTTACATTGTCCACGGACGATTTTTGCAACTTGTTCGCCGTAAACATGGTCAAGTTGGTTATAGCTTTGAATAGCCATGTTATAGAAAATCCAACGAGAACGAGCAACGGTGATTGCATGTTCAAGGTCTTCAACTTTTGGAAGGTTAGCAAACTCGTCCATCAAGTAGAATAGAGGTCTTTTCAAGTGAGCCATTTTGTCTTCGTTAGTTTTTTCATTTTCACGAGCTTTGCTAACAAATTCTTTATAGCTTTGTGCAATACACACACTAGCAAGTTTGTATCTTGTTGCTCTTTCATCAGGAATTTTGATGAAGAAAGCTGTTGGACATTCGTCAATTTCTGAGAAGTTGATTTCGTTTCTGGCAGTCAAATAACAAATACCACCATCTGAGAACATTGCAAGAGCTGTCGCCAATTGGCTCATGTAGCCGTCACGAGTGACTTGAGCTTTTGTTTGAACAATGTTTGCAGAAAGTTGTTTTGTGTTGCTAAGAGGGCTTCTGCCGTTGAAATATTGTTTAACAACTTCAAAGTCGTCATCTTTGTTCATTGCAATTTTGTAGGCATTATAGAAATTGAACTTTTCTTTTGTCATGCCAAGAGCTTCGTTTTCACTGTCTTCAAGCATGGCAATTAGCACGGCATTGAAATAGTCTCTAGCACCGTCTGTCCAGCTTTTATCTTTTGCTTCGCCTTCACTTGGAACAATTGCCGAAGCAATATCCTTTAAGCTGTCGAAACAGTCATCTTTGATTTTTGATTTTTCAACTTCAACTTGCATCAAAGTTTCTCTCAAGGTAGGGAATGCCATACCTTCAAATTCATACCATTCAGAGCTATCAATTTCACCAGCTTTTTTAAGTTTTGGATAGTTCTTGATAGGGTCGTTTGTGTGCTTTAGAATGTTTTCTTCCAAATGAAGTTGTCTTTGATATTCTAAGTAAACAAATTCAAGAGGGTTCCATTGAGCACTGCTATATGGATCAGTTAGGTCAAGTTGAACAACCTTGTAGCCATCATTTTTAAGTTTTTGACTATGGTGAGCATAAAGTTCACCTTTTGGGTCAGTGATGAACATGCTTGGTTTGGTTTTAAGTTCACTTAAAATTTGAATTGTTGGTTCCATCCAAGAAACTGTTTTACCAGTACCAGTTGCACCGACAATAAGCGAGTGGCATTTTTCTGCAAAGTGAATTTTGATTTTGCCTTTGTTATATTTTGCTCGGAAAGGAACACCAATCAATGAAACATTTTTGAGTTCATCAAAGTAATAATTTTTGAAGTTTTTATCAAGTTCTTTCTCTGAAAGAAAATGTTGGTTGTCCATTTTATCCTTACCTTTAAGCCCAGAACTTTTTGGTTTTACACTAAGGATCATAAATAGTCCAATAACAAGGATCAAACAAAGAGTAATTGACAAAGTTGTTTTGTGCATCAAGTTTGCAAAAATATTGTCAATATTAACAGCTTGTTTTGTTGCAAAGCAAGTGAATGCAGAACTTAAAAATAGGGCAACAACAGACAAAACAACAAAGACAACAAAGAACATAATTTTATCTTCTTTTGATCGTTTCTTTTTATCTCCCATAAGGAACCTCGCAATTATTAATTATAACAATAATTAGTATAAATCAGTCAAAATAATAAAGTCAAGCAAAAAACACGAGTGAGGAAGCATTGATAAAGATTAAAAAAAATTGCAAAAGGAACTGAATTTAGTTGATAAAAATCATTTTTGTGTGATAATATAAGTGCAGGAGTATTATGATTATGTTAGCTTTTGAATTATTATTAACAGACACAACAAGCCCAACTAGTCCAATTTATCAAGCTGTTGATTTGATCGGTCCATATGCAATTGGAGCTGTTTGCTTGCTTTGCATGATATATGGCATTGTTCTTGGAGTTAGACTTGCCAAGGCAGAAGATGCAGAACAAAGAAAGAAAGTTCAAAAAACACTTATCAACTTTGGCATTGGTGCAATTTCAATCTTGGTGTTGCTTGTTATTCTTTATGCAATCAGAGATGTATTATAAAATCAACCACCCACAGGGGTGGTTTTATTTTTGCAAAAAATTTGAAAAAAAGTGTTAAAACATTTGTCAATGCTAAATTGAGTGTGATAATATATGCATATGAAAAATATTTTTCGGGAGGAGAGTTATGAGAAACCTAATGTTTAGACTTGCAACAGTTCTAACAAACACTAACCAAGGGGAAACAGCATTGACTGATGCATATGAAGCATTCAAAAGTGTTGTGACAACAGTTCTTCCAATTCTTATTTCTGTTGTTCTTCTTGTTGGTATGTTCTTTGGCATCTCTCTTGGTATCAAATTTGCTAAAGCAGAAGATACAGAAGCAAGAGACAAAGTTAAAGGTCAACTTATCAACCTTGCAATTGGTGTTGGTGTAGCAGCAGTTATCATGATCGTATGTAATGTTCTTGTTGCTAACAATGTATTTGCAGGTCTATTTGGCAATCTA
>JAZNPU010000173.1:0-2641 GCA_045589795.1 Clostridia bacterium | reverse complement strand
ACCGCTTGGCCTCCGACTTGGAGCAGGTATTTATTGTGAATCTACAACCTCAATAACAAACTGCTCTTTAGAAGAAAATGCTTCAGGAGATGTTGGTGGAGCTATTTATTCCAATGGATCAACAACATTAGATGGCTCGGTATTCAAACTTAATACTGCAACTGGTACAGGTGCTGCAGTTCATTCGTTGTCTAATATTAGTATGAATGGTGGAGAAATCAGCAACAACACAGCAACCGGGTTTGGTGTTGTGTGTGTTTATAATGCATCTTCTGCAACATTTGAAAATATCACAATATCAGAAAATACAGCAAGTCTTGGTGGGTTTGTTTATTTGGCAAATGCTGGCAGCACAATAACCTTAAACAGTTGCTCCGTTTCTAAAAACAAAGCTAACTCGGGAGGTGTGATTCACTCTGCCGGGAATATTGTAATTTCTGGAGGAACTTACACAGAAAATAATGCAATAAGTGATGGTTGTTCTGGAGGAGTGCTTTACACAACAGGTGACAGCCTTTCGGTTTCTAATGCCACATTAAACAAAAACACTGCTCTGAATGGTGGAGTTATGTATGTTGCTGCAGTTTCTAATACTGCAACAATCACAAACTGTACAATGAATGAAAACGAGGCTAAAAGCTCTGGAACAGGTGGTGCAATTCATACTATTGGAAGCATGACCCTAAATGATGTTATTTTGCAAACCAATAATGCTGGATATGGTGGTGCAATTTATGGGGTAAGAAATACCACCACTGGTGAAAGTGTGATTACATTAGCTTCAGTTCTATTATCTGGCAACACTGCAACAAGTGGTGGTGCTGCAGCAGTTGCAGGAAAATCAAAGCTTGTTATGGCTGGCGGTGAGGTTAAGAATAACACAGCTACCAATACAGGTGGAGCTTTCTATGGTTCTGGTAAAATTCAAATAACTGCTGGAACAATTTCTGGGAACTCAGCTCAAAATGGTGGGGCTATTGATAGTTCTGGCGAAGTTGAAATGACAAATGGTACCATTTCAGGCAATACTGCTAGTAATTACGGTGGAGCGATTCAAACGGCAGGAAAGGTCACTCTTTCTGGAGGAAACATAACTTCAAACACTGTGACATCTACAGATGGAACAAAAACTCTTGGCGGAGCTGTTTATGGGTCTGGCAGAACTTCAGAAATCACTCTTTCTGGGGCTAATATTTCAGGAAACTCTGCAGCTAATGGAACTGTTGTTTACACATTCGGAACAGTGGTGAATGTTTCTGGGGGAACAATTGCTGAAAATAATGGGGGATCTCATGTATTTTTCTTAGTAGGTGAAGTGGCCTTCACAATGACTGGTGGATCAATAATTAATAACACTGGTCATGGTGCAGTTGTTTATTCTGCTGGTGGAGCAACAATAGATATTCAAAATGGATCAATTTCAAGCAATAGCATTCAAGGAATTAATGTTAATGGTTCTACTGGTATTGTAAAAATTTCTGGTGGTGAAATTTCAGGAAACACAACTTCTCTTGATGGTGCCGGCATTAATGTTTCTGGTGGATTTGATTTGGAAATCACTGGTGGTCAAATTTGTGGAAACACATCAACTCAAGGCAATGGTGGTGGAATTTATGCCACTGGAGATATCTCTTTAGCAAACTGCTTGGTTGATGGCAACACAGCATACCTTGATGGTGGCGGAATTTATGTGTTTGGCGACATAACCATGACACTAATGAGTGTCAACAACAATACATCTCAAACTGGCTCTGGTGGAGCTATTTACCTTTATGGTGTTATTGACTTTGTTCTTGATCAAGGAACAATAAGTGGAAACACAGCTTATGTTGATGGTGGCGGTGTTTATTCAGCTTATTCTGGTTGCACAATGACCATGACTGTTGCTGAAATTTCAGATAACACAGCTGTTAATGGCGGTGGAATTTATAGCTCTGGAACATTGACGATAAATTCAGGAACAATTTCTGGAAATACGGCAACTAACTATGGTGGAGCCGTTTATTTCTGTGGTCCAGTATTTGATTTTAATGATGGGGATATTATTGATAATTCAGCAACTTCCTTTGGTGGAGGAATTGCTGTTATTGGAATAACCTCGACATTTAATATGAGTGGTGGTAGAGTTCATTACAATACTTCTGACCAAGGCGGCGGTGTTTATTGTAGTGGATATATGATTTTTAGTGGGGGTTGTGTCACAGACAATGAAGCATCAACAAATGGTGGTGGAATTTTCTTGTTTGGAGAGGCAAATTTATCTGTTTATGATGCTTCTGTGTTGGAAAATACGGCTGGAGCCAATGGCGGTGGTATTTATGCAGCAACTAAAACAATACAGGTAGATATCCTTGGTGGTGAAATAAACTATAACTATGCGGCTACAAATGGTGGAGCTATATTTATTCAAGAGGCAGCACTAGATGTTTCTGACGGTCTGTTCCATCGTAATAGTTCAGGAAATAGGGGTGGGGCATTATATTCTGCTACTCGTGGAACTATAACGATAAGAGGTGGTGAATTTACAGAAAATTCATCTGCTACTGCTGGTGTTGTTTATTATAACTCTGGTTGTGACTTGAATATCACTGGTGGTAAATTTATGTATAACACTGCAACAGGATCTGGCGGAGTGTTTAGT
>JAZNPU010000172.1:0-5123 GCA_045589795.1 Clostridia bacterium | reverse complement strand
AAGAATACAAACATGGTCAAGAAATTGTTCTTGCAGAGGGCGATGAAATTTGCCCAACAAGCACAACCATTATCTTGAGATAACATGTCAAACACAAAAGATGAAATTGAAATAAAAATCACAAAGAAAGATAGGATCTATCTTTCTGTTATCTTGGCTATTGTTTGCATAGCAGCTGTTGTGTGCATATTGGTTCCAAGACACTACATCTTGCAAGAAAGAAACAACTCAAACCAAACAAACCCGCCTGCTGCTTCCGGTTCACCAACCACACCAACGATACCAAACACACCTTCTGAACCAGAAGAACCAACAAATCCAGATGACGAATTTGTTGACACATATTCAAACAAATCGCTGAAAATTATTGTTGAAGCTGGTGGCGGCTATGCTCTATTTGCAAAATATCAAAATAGTGAAGGAAACATTGATGCCAGCAAAATAAATTTAAGTTCTGCAAACATAAACGAACTCGAATCCATTGCACAACCACTCTATGAAATGTTTCAAACTCATATTTCAGGTGGGCAAGCAATAACCGAATCGTTTATAAACTCCAACAATGAACTTTTTAACTCCATAACAGCCTTCACAAACAAGCTTAATAGCTTTGCCGAAGCATAAATTAAACAACAAAAAACCAGCCCAAAGGCTGGTTTTATTGTTTTCTATTTTTCAATTTGAGGTTCATTAAATCCTGCAACACTTTCAAGTTCTTGCAACTGAAATCTATATTCTTGCTGAACTTGTGGATACTTCTTTTTATCCACCTTGCTAACAAACATTTCATAAGGGCGAACATATCTTAATCCTTTGCCATATAAAGCCCTATAAAGCACCATTTTTTCTTTTGTTTCAGAATGCAAAACAAAATCTTCGACCAAATATAAATCACCTTTGAAATGTTTATAAATTCTTCCTGGGATAATCTCCATAATCTGCCCTCCAAAAAATATAATTTACAATATAAACACATTATACAAAACTCCAATTATATTCCGCAAGCAAAACACCATAATTTCTTCAGTGCAGGTTTTGATGCAAACTTTTGTCTTGACTTTTTTGCTTACAGCAAATATAATGACATTATCAAGGTTGATTTCACAACCATTGTCGCCCGAAAGGATCAACCTAAAGGGCTTTTTTTATTTCATAAACTAAAAACAAGGAAATATTTTATGGATATAACAAAACTAAAACCAGAAAAACTTTCATCTTGTGCAAAAGAAAAAATCATTAAAGACTTCTTTCCTTCATTTGCTGATGAAGAATTCTTGAGTGTGCAAGATTTAGATGACCGCTCTGCCACTATTCATGCAGGAGCTTTGTGCCTATATGCAACAACACTTATCACAAAAATTCATGAAACAAATCCAATGGATCTTGAACCATATTGCACAGAAAGAGTTCAAAAATTAAAAGAATTGGTCAAAAACAAACCTAAATATGCTAATTTATCAGAAGATCAACTAAATTCTTTTGTTGATGAGCTAATCATAAAAGATATTCGAAATTGTTTCGCTCACGGCAATTTTGAAATTAGTTATGACATCTACACCAAAAAAACAAATTTTGTTCTATACCCTAGAAGACAAGATTTTGAGACTGAAGAACCAATCGTTATATCAAAAAATTCACTCATCAATGCAAATAAAAAGTTTTTACAACAACAAGGACAACGACTTTCTTTATACTCTCCACAAAGGCTAAAAAATGAAGTATCAAACAACTTAAATTCTGTTTTGCAATCAATTATGCTTCCTTCACAAATGATGAAATTTGCAGAATATTATTTATCTAGCAAACCTCAATCAAAAACTGGAGTTTTGTTTAATGGAAAAGAATTTCATCTTGTTCAATATGTTTTGCTAGCAACAAAGATAACTTATGAGCAAGATGACTACTACAACATTTTTGGCAAAGATTCAAATATATTCGATACTATTTCACTAGTTAGGAACTCTATAGCTCATAATTCTTTAGAATTTGGTTCACTCGCAAAACAAGTAAGCTACACCGACAGGCAAAGATCTTTAACAGAACCTATCCAAGCGAGTGCAACAAAACTCTTTATTGTTGATTCTCAAAAAGAAATCATAAAAAGAATACAAGAAAAAAATTCTCCAGAAAGCATTAAAGCTCTTTCTGAAAAATTCAAAGAAATTTTTAATTTCTTCTTTGTTGAAAACAACATTGAGGATATAGCAAATGTTCCAACAGAAAAAGAATAACAAGACTAAAAAAAACAAGTTTATCAAACTTGTTTTTTTTTGTTGTTAAACTCTTGTAAAAATAGCTATATCGGTATAGGAATTTATTCTTCTTATAGCTTCGCTTTCTTCTACAGAAAATAGTTTCGCTGATGTCAAATCTTGATATGTCAAAAAGTCCGAAAGTTTATGTCTTTTGTTGCTTAGGCCAAGAGCCTTGAAAAAGTCAGAAAAGTCATTATAATCTGCAAAAGTACCTCTTTTGACTTTTGCTGAGTCAGAGATAACTTTTCGGTAGTCATCAACAATCTTATCTTCAGTCGGACAGTCAGATGTTATCCACATCCAGTCGTTGCCAACTAGTGATTCGTATATGGCAGTAGTCATAGCTGCTATTTCTTCTTTGGTCAAATACCAAAACAATCCTTCGTTTAGTATAATGATTTTGTCGTATTGTTTTGCCTTGGTTACATCAGCCAAAAATGCACGAAGGTTTTTTGTATCTGCAAGGTCAATGCCGATAACAGTTTTATCAAGAGAATTGTTTTGGTTAATTTTTCGATATATCTCTTTTTTGATATCCATTATAGGGGCAAAGTCAACTTCTAGATAGTTATATGCCTTAAATTGTAGGTGTCTTGGAGTCATGCCAGCGGCTATTTCTATAACCAAAGAGTTTGGTGTGATGTGTTGTTCTAAAGCTTTGTTTAAAGCCTTGTGTCTAGCCTCTATCTCAATAGCCATTTGGTTATTAAATAAATTTGGGGCAAAATAAAAACCTTTGTCTAAAGCCAAATCTTTCATGTTATAAAAAATCTCTTGTGAGTAGTCAATATCAGTAAATATCTTTGGGAAAGCTGTTAAAAAAGCAGTTCTCATGGCACCAAATTGTGCTTCGTTAAATTGATTATTATTCATAATTCCCTCCATAAATAATACTAATAAAATAGCACATTTTTGTCAACCGTTCGCAAGATGAAAAATTGGTAATCTAATATATTTAACTAAGTATATTTGAAATATAAAAAAGGACCTTATTAAAAGATAAGATCCTTTTTTTTTACCAGTTTCAATTTCCTTAAACCTTAACTATATTTTTTCTTTTATTATTCCTCTGTTAATGGTTGAGGTTCTTCTTTTGCTTTAGATTTGCTTTTGTATGCCAAAATCATCGCAATCAATCCAAGCAACAATGTTCCAAAAAGAACTGCGAACAACATCACACTAGTGCCTTCCAAAGCACCCATTTTAATAAAGTCAATCAAAGAATAAATATGCATTGCAGCAGAAAATACAACAGAAATTGTTAACCCCACTCTTGCAACAACAACATTTTTAATCGCAAAGCAAGAAGTGACAACTGTTGCTACAGCAAGTCCAGCAAAAATATACCATGTATAAGCCAAGAATTCTTTTCCTGTCAATGCAAAAGCAATGCCTAAAACCATATATAAATATGCAACAACCCCAAGTGAAATACCAAAGATTATTCCTAGTGCAATCACCGCTTTATTTTTTTTCATAAACCAAACTCCTTTTTTTTTACTTTATCACAAATTATACTCTATACACAAGCAAATTATGCTGTTTTTGTTATTTATATATAAATTTTTTAACCAATATACAAACAGTCCAAACACCCATTCCGTTTGGATTTTTATTGCTTTTCTTTACTTTATGTTTCCATGAAGAAAGTTCATGCAATATCTCACTAAAGGAGATATTTTTGTTATATTTTATCCATATAATCATAAAATTGATTTATCAATAAAAAAAATTCTAACTCGTTTGAGTTAGAATTAGGTTGTGTCAACACTACAAGAAGTCTTTTATTTGATTTCTTATTTTTGATTTTGCGACACTTTTGATTTTTGAATATTTTATCAAATTTTTTCAAAAAATCAAAATTAATCAAAACAAAAATCAAAAATGTGTGATATAATACAAATATAATAGGAGTTTAATATGGTTGTTTTAAATTTTATTTGGTATTGTATTCAATGTATGTTTAGCTGTTTTACAGCTATGTTTGGACATATTCCTAATGGTTTTACTTTAAAAGATGGATTAGTCGGAGTTGCAACACTTATAGTTATAATTCTCATAATCTTTTTAATCTTGAGGCTTACTTGAGTAATAAAATTTAAAAAGAAAAAGATTAAAGAATTTACTAAACAAAATAAAGATGCTAACGAAAAAACAAAGTCCTAGAAATTAATCTAGGACTTTTATTGTATAAGACTTTTTATACAACTTATTTGGCTCCCCCTGTTGGACTCGAACCAACGACCTATCGATTAACAGTCGAGCGCTCTACCGGCTGAGCTAAGGAGGAATATATATAAACGGGTTTATTCAACCCAAGTGATTGTATTATATACTAATAAAATGAATTTTGCAACACTTTTTTTAATTTTTTTCAAAAACTATAAAAATTAATGTCCAGAGCATACAACACATTCAGAAATCAGTTTTTTATACTTTTTCAAACTGTTTTGCATGTGAACAAAATTGCCTGTTGGCAAATCTGTTCTGCCATATGTGTTTTCAAACACAAAATCTCCAACAAAAAGAACATTGCAAATAAGCAACAAAATGCTGTCGTCTGTGTGCCCAGGTGCAAAAAATATTTCCACCGGAACATCTGCAATTTTCTGTTTTCCTTCTTTCATAAAAACACAATCTTGCTCTGCAAGATTGCACTCAACTGGCATGCTGAAATATTTGCTTGCATTTAGCCTTGCATCAGATAATTTTGCAATGGCATTTTTATGCATATAAACAGCACAACCATATCGTTTTTGAACTTGCTCCAAACTAAAAAAATGGTCAAAATGACCATGCGACAAAACAATGGCATCAAGACTGCTTGTTAGTTTTTCAAGTTCTTCTAACTCACAAGAACAATCAACA
>JAZNPU010000171.1:0-1525 GCA_045589795.1 Clostridia bacterium | reverse complement strand
ACTGTTAATAACTTATTGCACAAAAAAAAGATCACCAATGGTGATCCTCTATTCTTCAATCAAAACAGGTGTGTTGTTGATGTGGTCAGTTGATGTGAAATAATATGTTATTTGGTTTTTAACAAAAACCTTATCCATATTAACAAGTTTTCCATGCAAATGACCATACACAACTTTGTCAACTTTATATTCTTCCAAAAGGTTTGTGAAATTGCTGTCTTCTTTTGTCATGTTATATGGTGGAAAATGCATCATGCAAATAACAATGTCGTCTGGTTTTCTTTGTTTTTGCATTGAAGCAAGTGTAAGTTTGAGCCTTTCAACTTCTCTTTTATAAAGTTTTTCATCTTCTGCAGGAAGTTGTTTTCCGTGTTCTGGAACTGTCCAACCACGAGTGCCGCAAATCAAAAAATTATTCACTCTCAAACAATCATTTTGTATTGCTGAAATGCTAGATGGCAACGACTTTCTAACTGTTGAAATGGTGCTCCACCAAAACTCGTGATTGCCCTTGATTATTATCTTTTTTCCAGGAAGTTCATCAATCCATTTTAGGTCGTCAATTGCTTCTTCCAATTTCATTGCCCAACTAATATCTCCAGCAATCAAAACAAGGTCTTCATCAGCCACAAGTTTCTTCCAATTTTCTTGAATTTGCTCGGTATAATTTTCCCAATTTCCACCAAAAATATCCATTGGCTTATCACAAGAAAAACTTAGATGCAAATCACTAATCGCCCAAATCTTCATTGCTGCCTCCGGTCACAAATTGCCAAATTCTGTCAACAACTTTTTCTTTGCCAAATTTGGTTTCGCTACTAACAACAAAAATGTTGTCAATTCCTATTTTGAAAGCCTTTGCAATCATAACAACATTTTTATGAACTTGGCTCTTTGAAAGTTTGTCTTGCTTGGTTGCAACAATGGTTGTGTTAATGTTGCAACGGAACAAATAATCAAACATTTGCAAGTCTTTAATGCTTGGTTCATGACGGATATCCACAAGCAAAATAATAGATTTTAGATCCTCAGTTTTATTAAGATATCCCTCAATCATATCTTTCCATCTGTTTTGTTCTGCATGACCAGCTTTTGCATAGCCATAACCTGGCAAGTCAACAAGCATAAACTTTTCTTGTTGATTTTCAGCACTTCCAACAAACTCAAAGAAATTAATCAATCTGGTTCTTCCCGGTGTTGAACTGGTTTTTGCCAACTTTTTATTGTTGGCTAGCATATTAATAAAGCTAGATTTTCCCACATTGCTTCTGCCAACAACGGCAATTTCTGGCATAGAAAATCCAGCATATGCTTTTGCATCTGCTTCAGATTTAATAAATTTTGCACTCTTAATGTTTGCCATACACTTATTTTATCAAACAATAATCCAAAAAGCAATAAAAAGTTTATCAGTGCAATACCGAGTTTAAATACTATAAATACCATTACAACTGCTTGTAATCTATCAATCAAAGGAGCAATTATCGCTTCTAGAGAACTAAAATTCAATTGACACATTAATAAA
>JAZNPU010000170.1:0-2616 GCA_045589795.1 Clostridia bacterium | reverse complement strand
TGATTTTGAAAACACCGTTTGATACCAATAATTATACAAATCCATTGGTCTAATTAATTGATAAGCAATGTCACCATTCATGATCTTTTCAGAAATTTCTGCTTTGCATGGGTCCCAATACTTAAACAATGCAAAAAATATTTGTTGAAGCCAAATGTAAGACATCATCTGAGAAACAGTAAAATCTGTTTGCCCTGTGGACAAAAAAGCTTTGAATAAAGCAATTTGCATAAATCCAAAGAATAACTGAGTTAAAACACCTGAAAATGCAGCCGTTCTATACTGAAACTGCTGTTTGATGTTTAATTTGAGTATTGAGGAGAAAACTCTCATAGTTCATACTCCTTGTATAAACTATAAATGATCTCTTCTAGTTCCAAAGCCTTTGTGCTAATGTCAACAATTTGATATTTTTTTTCTAGTTCTTGCACAAGCGAAACATAAGAAAATTTGGTTTCAGGCAAATTTTTAAGTTTAACTGTGTTTCCCTCAATAGACAAAGTTTCATATCCTTCAATTTCAACTTTGTCATAAGACTGAGCCATTTGAACACTAACCAGCACACTTTGTGAATATTGTTCTTTGATTTTTTCAAAAGAACCATCATACAATTTTTGACCTTTCCCAATTAGAATAATTCTGTTGGTTAAAGCATCAATGTCGTTCATGTCGTGTGTTGTCAAAATAACTGTCAACTTGGATTCTTTGTTCATTTGCTTAATAAATTCTCTAACTTTAAGTTTTGATATGGAATCAAGACCAATAGTTGGTTCATCTAAAAACAAAATTTTTGGTGAATGCAAAAGTGCACCAGCAATTTCGCATCGCATTCTTTGTCCAAGTGAAAGTTGTCTAAGAGGGAGAGTCAATAATTCAGATAAGTCTAATTTCTCCGTTAGGTTTGCTAAATTCTTTTCGTATTCTGATGCTGGGATTTTGTATATATCCCTAAGCAGTTCGTATGAGTCAATAACTGGAACATCCCAAGCCAAATTTGATCTTTGGCCAAACACAGCCCCAATTTCACGAACATATTTTTGTCTGTCCTTAAATGGATTGTATCCATTTATTAAACAGTTGCCAGAGGTTGGTGCAATGATCCCTGTCATAATCTTGATTGTTGTGCTTTTTCCAGCACCATTGGGACCAATATACCCAACAATTTCGCCTTCTTTAATTTCAAATGAAACATTTTTCAAAGCCTCAATTGTTTTGAATTTTCGTTTGAATAAACTTTTGAAAGCAGCAAGTAGACCTTTCCCACGACTTGCAACTTTATAAGTTTTACAAACTCCTTCAAGTTTAATCATAAATCCTCCTTAATTTCTAATATTCAGTTGTAAAAAAAATTCAAACCTCCTTATGTTATTACTTTGGCAAAAAAAATGCACCAAATTATCCATGAAGCATTCATAATAATTGGTGCAAAAATTTGTAAAAGCTTTGTTAAAATAACATAAACAAAATTTTTTGTCAACAAATTTCGACATTTTAAATAAAGATTTAGTTTTGTGAGTGAAATATAATTGAGTAAATGCAAAAGACAATCACAAATGAGTTTAGGTATAATTATTCTCAAAAACATATGAGCTATATATTTTATTTGAAGAAGACGGCAACGACTATCACTCTTTGGATATCCGGTATGGTTATATAACACAAAATAAAAATACTTTTGGCAAAGTTGATAGAAGATTTGCATTTTCAAACAACGATAAGCCAAAAGTAAAATCTAAAATTCGCAATTTTAAGAATAAACGAAGAAGAAGACAATAAAAAAACAAGTCCTTGTCTGCTTGGTTTAATACCCTACATCATACAAAAGTATGCTGTTTAAGAACTTGTTATAAGTATAATATGCAACGAACACGGAAAAGTCAAGACTTTGAACGAAAATAAATTAAAAGGAACGGAAAAATATGAAAATAATATGTGAAAAATGCTGTAATAAGCAAAATGTGGTAAAAAATACTTATTGCTCTATATGTGGCAATAATTTAAGCGAACAATTTTTTAAGACAGGACTACAAAAGACAAAAGAAATTATCGCTAACGATATATGATTTTAATAAAAATTTGAATTTTTATCAGAAAAAAATGGATATTATGTGAAACATAATATCCAAAAATTTTATGATTCAGTTTTATTTATTTTCTTTTTTATAGCTGAGCAAATTGCAACAAATCCTCTATATAGTCCATAACATAACATTGCAAACACATAAATCAAAATTGCAACAGCAACGACATAAAGTAATTGACCTGCCCAACCAAGATTGTCAACAACTGCCACTTGCAAGCTGCGAAGAGGTGCAATGCTGCAATCGTAGAAATTATTAAAGTTCACTTTTAGAATGTTAGCCATTGAGCCAGCAATCAAGCTATAAACACCAAAGCCAATAAATAAGGTTTTGAAATCCCTCTTTGCATCTGGTGTATAGAACTTAAACACAACCATCAATACAAAAGCAAACAATGCTAAATAATGGAAAACGGTAGCATGGGTAGGAAGAAATTCAACAAAACATTTGGAAATATCGCTTCCACCAACAATAAGTTCTGGATAAATCGCCATAAAAACAAATAACATTGCACCGCAAGTAATAGTAAATGATC
>JAZNPU010000169.1:0-3413 GCA_045589795.1 Clostridia bacterium | reverse complement strand
TCAAGCTTTGAAATCGCATCAACCAACACAACATCTGGCTTAACCGACATATCTTCAATGGCCTTTTTCATAGCAAGTTTTGTTGCTTCCAAAATATTAATTTCATCTATAGTCTTTTCATCAACAAACTCAATTTGATATGCAATAGCTTTTTCTTTTATTAGGTCAAATAACTTTTCTCTCTTTTTTTCAGAAACCTTTTTGCTGTCATCAATTCCTTCAATTATATCATCAAGTGGCATAATAACACAGGCACAACAAACTGGGCCAGCAAGAGGTCCTCTGCCAACCTCATCAACACCAGCAATTTTTGAGTAGCCAGCAGCCAACATTTTATTTTCATATTCTAAATTATTCTTTTGTTTTTCCATATTAATCTAGAGTGATTTTACCCACTCTACCACTCCTAAAGTCGTCTAGAAAGCCTTTGCCTGCTCTAAGATAATCAATTTCACCACCTTTAAGGATAAAGCCTCTTTTGCGGCAAAAATTGTCATAGGTTTCTATCAATTCATCTTCGTGATTCCACTTGCCATAACGAGCTTCTACTTTTGCTGGTTCATTTTCAATCAAAAATTTAATTAAAGCAAAGCCTAACTCTTCAATTTCTAGTACATCATCTTTGATGGCTCCAGAAAAAGCTAATTTCAAACTTACTAATTTATCTTCAAACTTTGGCCATAAAGTTCCAGGTGTATCCAAAAGAGCAATATTTGATCCAGTTCTGACCCATTGAGTAGATTTTGTCACACCTGCTTTGTTTCCTGTGATTGCTTTTGTTTTGGTCGCCAAAGTGTTAATTATACTACTTTTTCCAGTGTTTGGAACACCAATAACCATCACTTTATATAGTGCATTAATTTGTTTATTATTGTTTTTCTCAATTTTTGCAGCAAGCAGATCTTGCAACGAATTAAGAAGCTTTTGTTTTGCACTAGCACCACTAGACACCAAGCTAATTACTGTTTTACCTTCGGCTTGAAACTCAGAAATAAACTTTTTTGTTTTGTTGTCGTCAGCTAAATCTGCCTTGTTAAGAACATACAAAATTGGTTTATGACCAACAATTTTGTCAATTTGAGGATTAAAACTACTTCTTGGCAAACGGGCATCTAAAACATATATCAAGCAATCGCAAAGCTTGACATTTTTTTGCATTTCTTCCAATGTCTTTTTCATATGACCAGGGAACCAATTTATGTTCATATTCAACCTCCGTTTTTAGGTGTATTGTCACACATAACACCCCATAATTTCTGACAAAACCTACTTTTTATTCAAAAGGTCAGGTCTTCTTTGTTTTGTTATTTTTTCAGCAGACTCTTTCTTCCATTGAGCAATTTTTTCATGGTGTCCACTAACCAAAACCTCAGGAACAACATGCCCCATAAAGTTCTGAGGCCTTGTGTATTGAGGATATTCAAGCATGCCAGAAGCGAAGCTCTCATCACTGGCACTCTCTTGCTTTCCTAAAACACCAGGAATGTATCTTGCGACACTGTCCACAAGAACCATTGCAGGAAGTTCCCCACCAGTTAAAACATAATCACCAATGCTAATTTCTTCATCAATCAGCATATCAATTATTCTTTGATCAACACCTTCATAGTGTCCACAAAGCAAAATCAAATGGTTGCATTGACTAAGTTGCACAACTTTGTCTTGATTAAGAGTTGCTCCAACTGGCGACATGTAAACCTTGTGTGCAGATTCATATCCCTTAATGCTTGTCATAGCATCATAGATAGGTTGTGGAGTCATAAGCATTCCAACCCCACCACCAAAAGGATAATCATCGCATTTTTTGTGTTTATCTTTGCTATAATCTCTGATGTCAATAATATTAATTTCCAAAGCTTGTTTGTCTGTTGCTTTGCCAATTAAACTGGTTTTAAGCGGCATAAACATTTCAGGAAACAAAGTTAAAATATCAATCCTCATAAACGGCCACCCTCTTGAAAATCTCGGCATCAAACACCAATTTTTCACCCTCGTGTTTTTTAATTAAACCTTCTATATGGCTGCATAAAACAAATTTGTTATCTTTTTTAATATAAAACACATCTGCACTGCCAAAATTTTGAACATCATACATCTTGCCAATTACTTCACCAGTTGACAAAACAACCTCAGAACCAAGCAAGTCTGCAATAAAAAATTGATTTTCTAAAATTTTTATATCTTCTTTGTTTGCATACACAAGTTTGTCCCTATAAAGTTCAGCTTCATTTCTGGTTGAAATCACAGAGAACTTCACCCCAAAAGCTCCACCAAGAGGATAAACCCTTTCAATTTTTGCAGGTTGATCACCAATAAATACATTTTTTATGCTTGCAAAATCAAAGTTATCGTCTGCAAAAACAATAACCTTAACATCACCTTTGATTCCTTGTGATTTTACAATTTTTCCAATTTCAATTTTTTCCATATTTTTATTATACTTGATTATATTATTTTGTGCAAGTTAATATTTTAACTCATAGAATTTTTAATCAATAAATAAAGGCTGATAATTCAGCCTTTATCCTACTTTTTATCAGTAAATTTTATGTTTACATGTTTGTTAGATTTTTTACCACATGTTCTAGCAACAGTTCTGATAGAATTTGCAACTTTTCCGTTTCTACCAATAACTTTTCCCAAATCAGCTTCAGAAACCTTAACTAGCACATTAACATCTTTGGTAGATTCTTCAACCAAAATTTCAACTGCAGCATCATCTTCTACCAAACTTTTCACAATAAATTCAACTAGTTCTTTCATATCAATCTCCTTAGTTAAACTTATTTAGATTTTTTGCCAGTTTCAATTCCGCTCTTTTTCAAAAGTGCTTTAACTGTATCGGTTGGTTGAGCACCATTAGCAAGCCATTTTGTAGCTTTTTCTGCATCGATTTTAACTTCTTCTGGTGTGGTTAGTGGGTTGAATGTTCCGATTTGATCAACATATTCCCCATCTCTAGCCTTTCTAGAATCAGCAACAACAATACGATAAAATGGTGATTTTTTGTCGCCTAAACGAGTAAGTCTAATTTTTAACATTTGTTTTTCCTCCATAAATTTTATATATCATACACGGCTTTTGCCGAAATATGCACTAGAATCTTCTACCAAACATGCGAGCCAACTTGCCGTTGTTCATGTTTTTCATCATTTGTTTGGTTTGTTCAAATTGTTTCAAAAGTGAATTAACATCTTGAATTGTTGTTCCACTTCCGGCAGCAATTCTTTTTCTTCTGCTGCCATTGATAATTTCAGGGTTAAATCGTTCCTTCTTTGTCATTGATTGAATGATTGCCTTAAACTTTACAATCCTAGATTCATCAATGTCTTTAGGGTTAAATTTTCCGGCCATACCAGGAATCATTGCAAGCAAGTCAGACATGCTTCCCATTTTTCCCAATTGCTCAAATT
>JAZNPU010000168.1:0-5679 GCA_045589795.1 Clostridia bacterium | reverse complement strand
TTAATTCTGCTTTTGCAAAAATTTCACCCCTTGCACAGTTGTTTCCAGAAACAACAATTTCTTTGCCCTTTTGTTCACACGATAAGTGACAGCCCATTGGACACATGATGCATATTAGTTCTTTCATTCTTGCACCTCCACAACAATATCTCCGCAAAGTTTTTCTTTGTTGACTTTCAAACTTAACATTTCGCCAGGAACTCCTGCCAAAACAAACATTTTGCCAAGTTCAATGCCATTAGATTTTGCAACAATCCATTTTTTTACAACCTTTTGTGTGAGTCTAAATTTGGCAATAAATTCGCCATTAGACAAATATGCAAAACTTGGAACAACATAGCTAACAGCATTTCCAGCAACAACATTAACCTTGTTGCCAAATTTTAGTTTGCCTTGAGCATAGTCACTTGCAAACTTTCCTGCACTAGAACTTTCGTTTGCAACATTGTCAACAAGGTCATGGACATGCAAAACATTTCCTGCACTGAAAACACCAGGAGTGTTTGTCATATAAAATTCATCAACAAATGTTCCACCAGTTTTTGAAATTGGCAAATTTTCTACAAGATCCATTTCTGGAGCAAGACCAACCGACAAAATAATGCAGTCGCATTTAATAAATTTTTTGGTGCTTTGAATTGGTTTCCAGTTTTTGTCAACTTGGGCATACCAAACACCTTCAACCCTATCTGTTCCAACAACTTCACAAATTGTTGTGTTGTAAAGAAGTGGAATGTTGAAGTCTTCAACACATTGCATAATGTTTCTTCTTAATCCACTGCTTGTGCTGTTGATTTCAAAAATTGAATGAACTTTTGCACCTTCTAAAGTAAGTCTTCTTGCCATGATTAGACCAATGTCGCCACTGCCTAAAATAACAACATTTTTGCCCACCATTTTGCCATGCATATTAACAAGTTTTTGAGCTGTTCCTGCTGTGTAAATTCCTGCAGGTCTTGTTCCTGTTAGCAAAATATTTGCAGCTGTTTTTTCTCTGCAACCCATTGCCAACACCAAAGATTTGAACTTGATGGTTTGAACACCGTCAACATTAGAAATCACCACTTTGTTTGGTTCAATTTTTGTCACAAAAGTGTTAAGCATAACAAACAGGTTTTCTTGTTTTTTGATTTTTTGAATAAGCCTATGTGCAAACTCTGGACCTGTTAACTCTTCACCAAAATAATGAAGACCAAACCCATTGTGAATGCATTGATTGAGTATGCCACCAAGACATGAATTTCTTTCTACAATTATTGTTTTGCTTCCGTTTTGTGCCGCAGACAAAGCTGCACTCATTCCGGCAGGACCGCCACCAATAATCAAACAATCGCAACTGATCATTATTTGCCCTCCCTTATGTTTCCAACAATATGGTTGCTACCTATGTTTTCTTTAAGGACATGTTCAAGTTCCATATTGTTTTCTTTAGCTATTAAAGAAATTACACCGTCTAAGCAAAAACCACCTTGACATCTGCCCATTCCGGCCCTGACTCTTCTTTTTATTCCGTCGGTGCTAACAACTGGCAAAGGTCTTCTGAGAGCAAAGATAATATCTCCCGCAGTTATGCCTTCACATTTGCAAACAATTTGACCATACTTTTTGTTTTTGCTAATCAGCTCGTTTTGTTTTGAAACTGGCAAATCCTTCAAAAGTGTATAAGGAACAATTTGTTTTGTTTTTTTGTTTGGATCATATTCAAAACCAAGCAGCTCAACAACCATTTTTGCAATGGCTGGAGCACTTGAAAGCCCTGGAGAACAAATTCCTCCAGCATAAACAACATTTTTATTTTTTTGTGAAATTCTAATCACAAAATCGTCACCACTGATTGCTCTAACACCAGAGAAAGTTCTGATAGTTTTTCTCAAATTAACATTTTTGATTAGCAGTTGACTTTTTGATTTGATTTCTGCCAAACCATCAGGGGTTGTTTGGGTTCCGTCAGTGCTTGGATAACTTGTTGGACCGACTAAAATGTTGCCATCAACTGTTGGGGTCACCAAAATTCCCTTACTTGTTTTTGATGGCAATGGAAAAATTGTATGGTTAACAACTTTTGATTCAGTGCTGTCTAGCACATAATATTCCCCACGGCGAAATTCTAAATCTATTGGTTCTGTTTTGAGAACTTTTGCAACAGTGTTAAACCCTGCCCCAGCACAGTTTACAACTTTTCTTGCAACATAAGTTCCATAGGTTGTGGAAAGAACAAACAAACCTTTTTCTTCTTTAACTTTTGTTATTGTTGTGTTTAACAAAACCTCGCCACCATTGATTATTGCTTCTTCTGTTAAGCAGATTGTTAAAAGATATGGGCTAACCACATAAGCATCTTTGGCAAACAATCCACAAGAAACCTCGTCAGACAAATTTGGTTCAAGAGCAAGAAGTTGTTGTCTGTTTAAAACCTCTAAATTTCTTACCCCATTTTGAAGACCACGGTTATAAAGTTCTTCAACTACTCCTTGGTTATTTCCAACCACCAATGCTCCAAGTTTTTTAAGTGGCAAACCCAGTCTTTTGCAAATTGATGGATACATTTTGTTTCCTTCAACATTAAGCTTGGCTTTTAGGGTGTTTGGCTTTGCATCAAAACCAGCATGAACCAATCCACTGTTTGCTTTGCTAGCACCTGTGGCAACATCACATGATTTGTCTATTAGCAAACAAGAATAACCGCTTTTTGTGACTGCATTGAAAACACTTGCTCCAACCACTCCGGCACCAATCACAACACAATCATAAATTTTATTTTCTGACATAAGATCCTCTCATAATATTCTCTACTTTTATTTTAGTTTTTTTGCAGCAGCATTGTCAAATATTTCAATAAGTTGCTTCTATTTAGTTTTTGTTTTTAACATCTTTATGTTAAAATGTAATTAACAAGGAGAACTTTATGAAAAAATATATTCTTGGAATAGACGAAGGAACAACAAGTGCAAGAGCTGTTGTTTATGACACAAAAAAAGGAAAAATTGTTTCTAGTTCTGCAAGCCCAATCAAACAAATTTATCCACATAATGGCTGGGTGGAACAAGATGCAGACCAAATTGTTAATGCTCAATTTGGTGCGATTGAACAAGCTCTTATTGGAGCAAAAATCAAACCTGAAGACATTGCCGCTGTGGCAATAACAAACCAAAGAGAAAGTGTTATTGCATGGAATGCCAAAACTGGCAAACCAATTTATAACAGCATTTGTTGGCAATGCAGAAGAACCGCTGGTGTTATTGAAAACCTTGACAAGGCAGTTGTTAAAAAAATCAAAACAAAAACTGGGCTAATTGCAGATGCATATTTTTCAGCTAGCAAAATGGCTTGGATTTTGGAAAATGTTCCAGCTGCAAAACAACTTGCAAAAACTGACGACTTGAGAATGGGCACAATTGATGCATATTTGGCTTATTTGTTAACAGGAGAGTTTGTGACTGACACAACAAATGCCAGCCGAACAATGCTGTTTAACATTAAAACCCTTCAATGGGACGATGAACTTCTTAAAATGTGGAATATTCCAAAAACTTGTTTGCCACATGTTGTTGCTTCTGATGCAATTGTTAGAGAATGCCCTGCTTTGGGAGGTGCTCCTCTTTGCTCAATCATTGGAGATCAACAAAGTAGCTTGTTTGGTCAAAATTGCCACTCTGTGGGAGACACAAAAGTCACTTACGGAACGGGTGGATTTGTTCTTTTGAACACTGGTGAACAAATTGTTTCAAATAGCAAATTATTGACAACCGTTGCTTACACCATCAATGGAAAAACTTATTATGCACTTGAAGGTAGCATATATAGTGCTTGCAGCGGAATTGATTGGCTAAAAAATGGAATGAGTTTATACAAAGATGTTTCTCAAACTGCAAGAATGGCAGAGTCTGTTTCTGACAATGGTGGAGTTTATTTGGTTCCAGCCTTCACTGGTCTTGGTGCACCATACTGGAACAGTGATGCAAGAGCTAGCATAACAGGATTAACTTTTGCAAGCAAACCAGAACACATCATAAGGGCAATGCTTGAAAGCATGGCATATAACACCCTTGACATTTTAAGTTTAGTAGACACAAGACTTGGAAGAATAAGTGTTGATGGTGGCGGAAGCAAAAACAAATTTTTGTTGCAATTTTTGGCAGATATTTCAAATGTTAAAGTGTGCAAAGCAATAAGCAGCGAAAGCACAGTTTTGGGAGCAATAAAAATTGCAGAAAAAAATCTTGGCATTTTGAGAGAAGATGACATTTCTAGACAAGAAGTTTATTTGCCAAGCATGAAAAAAGAGCTTCGCGAAAAATATTATGCTGGCTGGAAGAATGCCATTGAAAGAACAAACAAATAAGGAGAACCACATGGAAAATTTTATTGTTAAAGGACATAACGGGCTTGAACTATTTTGCACAAAATATGCAAATGTTAAAAATCCAAAAGCTGTTATATTGATTGTTCACGGAATGATGGAACATTCTGGAAGATATGTTAACTTTGCAAAAATGTTAGAAAGCAACGGTTTTTTGGTTGTCACAAGTGATAATCGTGGCCACGGCAAAACAATGAAAAGTAAAGAATTTTTTGGTCATGGTGAAGGCGATATTTATGGTGAAACAATAAAAGACCAAATGCAAATAATTAAATATATTCAAGAAAACTTCCCTTCTCTTCCAATTTATTTATTTGGACACAGCTATGGTTCAATGCTTAGCCAAAAACTTTTGCAAATTGCTCCTGTTGACAAAATTATTTTGTGTGGAACCAACTATGGCAACAACCTCAGCTATGTGGCAGGCAAATGTTTGGCTAAAGTTTTCAAAGCTTTTGGCAAAGATAAAGCTCCTGGAAAACTTTTTGAACAAATAGGCATAGACTCTTGGGGAAAACAATTTGAAAAAGGAAACTGGCTCACCAGAGACGAAGCAATTTTTGATGCATACAAAGCTGACCCATTTTGCAACGGAAGCTTCCCAAACAGTTTTTACAGAAGTTTGTTTTCGAATATGACCAAGGTTAACAAAGGAATTAAAGATATTGAAAAACACAAAAAGATTTTATTGATTGTTGGCGACAAAGACCCCGTTAGCAGTGGCGGAAAACTTGTTAAAAAACTTCATAAGCAATATCTAAAACATGGTGTTGATGCAAAATTGATTGTTTATGACGGAGCAAGACACGAACTTATTAACGAACTTAATAAAGAAACCGTTTATAAAGATGTTTTAGAATTTTATAACAATTAAAAAAACACCCCACCCCGGGGTGTTTTTTTAATGCAAAAAGGAGAGTGTTTTTCTCCTTTTATTTTATTAAATAAAGATTAAGAATCCAGCAATTAACACTTGTGCAAGATAATATAGCACATGGTTAACAATTGTTAAAACTTTGCTGTCTTGCTTGCCACCAAAATATTGCATGCTTAAAACCAAATCAGAAGCCAAGAACAAAGTGAAACCTGCTGCCAAAATCCACATGATTGGAAAAACCAAACTCAAGCAAATGCTAATGAGCATCATAAAGGTTAACTCGGCACTATACAAAATTGATTGCCATTTGAAGCCTGTCATGTCTAGTTTGAGTTTTGGTGACATAACTTGAATCACAGCAGCAAGAGCAAAGCTTAATGCCAAAGCAGATCCAGTCATCCACCAGAATCCTGTCACTTGATAAGGAAGAACCAAAATCAAC
>JAZNPU010000167.1:0-5204 GCA_045589795.1 Clostridia bacterium | reverse complement strand
CACGACATCAACGACCTTGTTCAACTTTATGAAAAAGCTGGTCAAATCAACGAAAAAGAACAAGATACAATTGTTTCTAACCCTCGTGGTAAAGCATTCTTGATGACTGGTGCTTATAGCAGAACAAATATTGACATTTTGGTTGATAAACGAGTTCAATTGATGTTTGAAAAAGTAAGAAATACAAATTCTTTTGAAGAAGAAATTGTTGAGGAAGAAGAAATTGAGGGTGAAGTTGCTGTTGATGAAACAGCAGACAACCAAAATAAATAATCTCTAATGAAAAAAAATAAATCAAGGGGCACACTATGAGTTTAGGCTTAGCAAAAATATTTAGTATTTTTGGCTCAATTGGAGCAGGAGTAAGTTCATTTTTAGGTGAATCCACATCTCTTGTGGATATATCTGATTTGGGCAATTCTTTTGCTGTCCTTTTGATTGAAAGAATTTTAACTTTAATTGGCCACTTGGTGTTCACACTTTCTAAATTCTGCTTATGTTTGATTGATTTTTTCCAAGTTGTTGTTTATAAATTCCTTGGAATAACAGTCAATATTGATGATTATGTTGTTTATGACAAAAATAATCCACTTATTAGTTTCTTAACAAATGATACTGTTATCACTGTTTTAAGATCTGCAATGATTGTGGGTGTTGTGTTGGTTATTATCTTTACAATTTTTGCTATTGTAATGGGAGAATATAACCAAGCTGTTCATGGCCAAGCACATAGTGTAAAAATGGCATGGAGCAGAGCATTTAGAGCTTTATTTGGCATGGTAGCCTTTCCAATAACATTTATGGTTATCATTATTTTAATTAATGCATTGCTTGCTCAATTTGCTTCAATTTTGTCAGCAAATGCAAACATCTCTCTTGGTGGACAAGTGTTTGCCTTGAGTGCTTATGATGCCAATGTTTATCGAAGGTATGCCAACAATAACCAGCGAATACCGATATATATTGATTTCTATGATCCATATAATGATGGAACTTACACTAGGTATACCCCTGAAGAATTAAACGGTGTTTATGCAGAGTTTAAGGATACTGGTAAAATAATTTATGATAATTTCTATGAAAACGGATTTGCTTCTTTTGCAGATTCTGTTCAGTATAGCTATCGAAATAATTCGCTAATAAACAATAAAGACACATTTGGTGGCTACGAAAAATTTATTGCAACAGCTGAACAATATCAAGTTATGGCTGATTTTGTTGATTATGCTGTTGCTCACGGAATCACATATTATTATAAACCAGTTTCTGATGAAGATATCGATTGGAAATTTGTTCAAAACTCAATTTATAACGAAGCAGACGGAAGTTTGTCAATAACATATAAAGATGCTTCAGATCTTAATCCTGAGGCGGATTATTATACAGTTGTTTATCAAACAGCTCCATATATTGTATCTTCTCCAATTCAAGATTCGTTGGGAACTTTAAGCACATTGCTTTCTTTGGATTCAAACTATCACATGATGCTTGACTATATGGAAGGCTCAATCAATCAAGTTGCATGGGCAACAGACAAAGTGTTCCTAAAATTGTCTGATAATTACAAAGATCCAACAAAATGGACAATCACTGACCAAATTTTATTGTATGAATATTATAGATATGAATATAATAATTCACTTAAGAATTTTGCATTAACAGATCTTGAAGAGGGTGTTTATGTTGATGCTTACACAATTGATTGTCAATATTTTAGAGACTATACAAACAGTTATGTGACATTGCAAAGTTATGAAGTTGTTATTTTGAATGGCAATTATTATTTGATTGATGAAGCCTTAGATGAAGACAATGAAGTGATCTGTGATTCTTATGGTGATCCAATTTATGATATTGTTGGCGGAGAATCAGCTTATACAGCATTGCAAGATTTAACAACATATAACAATGATCCACTAAATGCAGACAAACAAGATTTGGGTGTTTATGTTCAAATTTTGGATAAATGGTATTCTGCTCAATATAACGAGGGTGGAATTGAAATCCCTAACACTTTGTCTGAATATATGGCAGACACTGTGGGAACTGAAATTGTTAAACAAACTGTTGATGAAGAAGGAATCGTCACAGAAATTATTTATGGATTCTTGAATCCTAACGGTTATCCTTATGCAGTTGACAGAATCAAAGCAACAATTAACACAAAACAAGTTGACTGGGCAAATAAACTTGTTGGCGATCTTAAAGCAATTTATCGTGATTTGAACCTTGAACAATTGATTATTACTGGTGAATGGCTAGATGTGTTTACTTCTGACATTGAAGTGATTGATGGCGATTATGTTGCCAAATTTGACACATCAATGATTAGCCCACAAGGACTTGTATTCTCTGAAATTTTCTTGGGACAAGTTGTTGAAAGTGATGGAAGCAATTTGGGTGAATATATGTTCACAAGCTCATATTCACAAGCTCAACAAAGAGAATTGATGCTTGCTTTGATGGGCGAAGAAAACTATGCAACAATAAGTGTGACAATTCCTTATTTTGTGGAAATGTTTAATTTGTTGTTTGAGCCATTGCTTGAAAAAATTATGATTGGGGAAGGGCAACCATTCACTGTTGGAGAAGTGACAAATGTCCAACTTTATACATACAAAGCATATCTTTGCAGCTTGCTATTAAGCTCAGACAGTGCAGACTTCTTCTTGCAGATGGCTAGCAGCTTGATATTGATGTATCAATTCCAATATGATTTGATGGTTGCTGAACCATATAATTATAATATGGCAGAGATTGTTATCAAGGAACATCTTGATCCAACTGTTTATGGTGATATATTCTCTGGCAAAATGAGATACTCATATGACTTGTCAGATTATGGTATTGACTTGGTTGATTATCTTGATGCTAACGATGATGGAGTTATTACTGGTGAAGATATTGCTATAATCTATGGAGATAACAACGATGATGGTGACTATGATGCTCAAGATGTCACTCAACAAGAAACTCCAATAGAATTATTGAATGCAATCAATGAGGTGCTAGAAAGCTCATATAATTCCTTTGCAGACATTGTTATCACAGAAAATGTAAATAATAGCATTTATTATGGATTTAGAGTTAATCTTGAAGATTATGGATTCAGAAAAATAGCTGATAACAAATATGAACCAGTCAATACAAATGTTAATACTTGGAAACAACTTCCACAATATAATGCATTAAAAGCGGCAATTTATGACGAAGTGGTTGCAGAATTTGAATCAGCTGGCTCAAGTTTGGCTAGAAATTGCTTACTAATTGATGTATATAATGATGCAAAAGAAGACTTGTTAAAAAGTCAAATCACTGAAAACTCTTCTTCATTCCCTAAATATTTGGTAATTTTCAAACAATATTTGAAAGGTGAAATTGAAAGAGACGAAATCATTTTGTCATATCTAACCTCAATTGATGGTGTTGCTGGAAGATTTAATGAGTATCAATCATATGAGAGAAAATTGACAAAAGCAAAACTCGAATTGCTGGATTTGTTCCAAATTGATTTTGATCAATTGATTGAAATGTTTAGTGGTGATTGGGGTAAAATTAATGCTCAAATCAAATACACTCTCGGAAACTCACCAGAACTTGTTGATAGGTATTATGCTGATGGCTCAACTGAAAAATTAATGAGCAAATCAACATTTAGAGAATTTTCTGGATTTGGTGCAGATTATTCTGAAAAGAGAAATGTTTATACTATTGCATCAACTGTTTCAGAATGGAAAATTCAATCACTAGTTGATGAACAAATTGAACTTATTATCTCTTATGCATATGAAAAAGGCCTTGTTGCCGACAAAATGGTGTTTGATAAAGACACCCTAACAACAAAGTTCTATGGTTCAACAGATGTTAGCTTTGATGAAAATAT
The DNA here is from genome assembly GCA_045589795.1 of Clostridia bacterium. GTDB lineage: Bacteria > Bacillota > Clostridia > Christensenellales > UBA1242 > RGIG4790. The sequence continues at coordinate 1,321 of JAZNPU010000167.1, read as the reverse complement.
TGAAAATACAGATGCAATTATTTCTGTGTCTGGTCTTGCATTTATGCAAGAAGTGGCAGATGCATTTGAAAATGCAATCACAATACAAAATGTTGTTGACCAATATTATAAATATTTTGTTTCTTATGCTGTTAGAATGTATTCAACTCAAGATATTTCAAAAGCATTTAATGTTGTTATCAATAACCATGCTTATTCAATGTCAATAACAATGCCAACAGCAAAAATAACTGAATATCTGATTGGTGGAGTATACCTAAATCACATTGGATTTGAAACTGTGTTTGTTGATGACCAATACAAAGGTTTCTTCAATATTGATTATCAAGCTGATGGAACAATCACATTGCCAGCTGGTGGAGAAGCCAGATTTGACACAATTACAACATTCTTTGATGAATTGGCTGGATTAACATTACGGGCATACTATATGTCTAACCTACATAACATCACAAAATCTAACTTAACAGACACAAAATTAAGTGAGATTTTCTATACCGTCAATGGCGATGATTTAATGGTGGATTTGTCTAATCCGACAGCTGAAGTTTCAAGCAACACTATTGTGAAACTTATTTTGAAAACCATTGTGAAAAACAAATATTTAACACAAGAACAATTGCTTGCAAATATGCTTCCTGAGGGATTCAGTTATCCTAATGATTTCTGGGAAGATGCAGAAAGGGCAATTGATGGATTCTCATCTGAGCAAGCATTTACTGCATTTAATGATGTGATAGGCTTCTTAACTGGTGATTATAAACATTATCATAATTATTCAGCTAAAGAATTAAGACTGGCATTAATGGATGCAATTGTTAATTATTTACCAAACTCATCTTCAACAGAACTTGAAAACAAACATAGATATTTAGCATTGTTTTATATGTTCTGTGGAGACTATATATTTGTTAAAACAGGCAGAGTAAATGCTTATGGAGAAGAAACTAAAGTAAATTATTCAATTGACACAAGTACAAAATCTATGGTTTTGGAATTAGTTGGGCTTGAAGATATGCCTGCAGAATTGTTGGTTGGTCTTGAATATGAAGATTTATATGCAGAACATGAAGGTTTTGATGAAAATAATGGTGATGTGTTTGTAATTTGCACCTTGGATCAAGAAACTCAACGATATATTCCATTTATGATGAGTTCAAAAGATAGTCCTGATGGATATGTTATTTCGACAGACACTGATGGTGTCACATCAATTAACTGGCTAGACAAATATGGTTATGGGGTTGCAACAACTGATTATTATGTTTCTTCAACAGATCCAAACACACCTGCAACTTATCCTATTATTGCAAAGGGAATT
>JAZNPU010000166.1:0-2458 GCA_045589795.1 Clostridia bacterium | reverse complement strand
TGTTGGCTACTATTTTATCATTTCAACTTGCTCGATGCAAACCTATCGGCAGTTCTATCAACAGCAACTTCTCTTGCAATGTTTTCACTAATTGGCATTTTGGGTAGCTTTGCAACTCAATTTGGAGACCTTCTTGCAAGTGCAGTTAAAAGACAAGCTGACATCAAAGATTTTGGTAAACTTTTGCCAGGACACGGTGGAATAATGGACAGAATCGACGGTTCAATTTTCTGTGCAATGGTTGTTGCAACTTTATCAGCCGTATTCTTCTTAATTTAATTAATAACTCAAAATAAGGAAAACATATGTTATCTAAAATTTTATACATTTTGCTAGCTTTAATCATTTTGATGGTGCTCATAACCGTTCACGAGTTTGGGCACTATATTGCTGGCAAAATTTTCAAATTCAAAATCAATGAATTTTCTATTGGTTTTGGAAAAGCTATATACAAAAAAACAAGAAAAGACGGAGAAGTTTTCTCAATCAGAATTCTTCCACTTGGTGGCTATTGTGCTTTCGAGGGTGAAGACGAGGAAAACCCAGGTAAAGATGCATTCAATAGCAAACCTGCTTGGCAAAGATTGATTGTGCTTTTCAGTGGTGTTTTCTTTAATTTTATTTTTGGAATTTTAACAAGTGCAATTTATTTGATGGTTGCTGGTTATGGTGTTCCAATGGTTTCAAGTGCCAGAGCAGAGTCTCCACTTCAAATCGGAGACAAAATTGTTGCAATCAACAATCGCACAATCGAGGCATATAGACCAGCTGCAGACTTGCTAGCGGACTATGCTCATGATGCTGGACTCACAGTCACAATTGAAAGAGATGGCAAAACACAAGACATATATATTGAAAAACTCAACACAACAGATGGATATTTTTATGTGTCGGACACAACCAAAATTTATGAAAACCTATATGTTCAATCAGCACCAGATACTTTTGTTCCATATAGCTTAGACGATTTCAAACAACTCATCATCAACTCGGCAGTAAGTGGTAATGGTTCAGAAGCAACTCCATATAAACCTGAGGTTTCTCAAGAGTTCTATGTCAAAACAACAGATGAAAATCAAGTTGTCATATATGAACTTTATACCGTTGACAAAATGATTGAAGACAAAACCATTGTTCATGGTGGAAAAGGGTTGTCTTTAGGTATTGTATATTATCAAGTTGCAGAAGAATATGGCTTCTTCGAAAGTCTTGGCAAAGCATGGCCATTTGCTTTCTATATTTGTGGAGTTATCCTTTCTGCTCTTGGTGGTCTTTTCACTGGAGCAACCACAATTGCACAAATGGGAGGAACTTTAACAACAATTTCAACAATTGCCGAATATTCAGCAATAAACCCACTTATTATATTATATCTTTTCCCAATGCTTTCACTCAATTTGGCAATATTCAACATCTTGCCAATTCCAGCTCTCGACGGAGCAAGAATGGTGTTTGTGTTCTGGGAAATGATAAGCAAAAAACCAGTTAGCAGAAAAGTTGAAGGGCTTATTCACACAATAGGATTGTTTGTTCTGCTTGCCTTGGTTATTTTCCTTGATGTTTATCACATATTCATCATGCCAATGTTATCATAAAAAACAAAAGAGAAATTTATGGAATTAGAAGACAGACTCAACCGACTTACAGACAACAAATATGGTTTTTCTTATCGATCTGCGGTGCTAGACAGTAGCACTGCAGTTTGTAGTGTTGAGCTTTTTTATAAGGACGGCACAATTCTTTCTCCTCAAATCAAGGACCTTTGCCATAGTGTAATAACTGAATATTTACCACGAGGCTACACCTATAAAATCAATTTCACAAAAAACTTTATTGCAGAAGAAAGTATAACAGACTTTGTTCATAACTTTTTCAAAAACAACTGTGCTTCCATAACATACGAACTAGCCAGTGTGGATTCACATAAAAACCAAATTAATCTTCAAATTGATGAAATTTTGGCAGAATATATCAAATCAAAAAAGATTGTTCAAACCCTTATTGCTGCACTCAAAGAACACTTTGATGTGGAGTTTAATGTTTTTGTGCAATATGTTTCCAATATGATAGATTTTGCAAAAGCAGAAGAGAAAGAAACTGTGTTTGAAGAAAAAACTGTCAAACATATTGATGCAATTTCTGACGAATGTGTCTATGGTAAAGACGAGTTTTCAAAACCAACCTACATAAGAGAAAGCAAAGATTTAGGCAAGACAGTTTCAATTTGTGGATTTGTTAGAGAATTCAAAAAATCTTTCACTAAACCAAAAGTTCGTGAAGGACAAGATGAAGCACAAGTGATTGAATATTTCAACAATCCAACTGTGCCATCACACGAAAGAAAAGAAGCTGGTCAACGACCAGTCTACAAGTTCCGACTAGAAGATTTCACAGACAGTATTGTTTGTCGTTTCTATTCAAAAATTGACGATATGCCTCATCTAGACAAAATTCAAGA
>JAZNPU010000165.1:0-1801 GCA_045589795.1 Clostridia bacterium | reverse complement strand
AAAGAAAATAGCAATTTCTTTTTCATAATATATACCTCCACACAAATTATACTCTTACAATTGTAAGAAATCAAGTATTTACTCTTACATTTGTGAGAATATATGTTATATGGAAGGAAAGTTTAAGAATATTCTAAAAGAATTAAGACAAGAAAAATCTATTGGGCAAGTGGAGCTTGCAAAACAAATTGGTGTTAGCAAAGGAATTATTAGTTTGTGGGAAAATGGACTAAGAGAACCAAATATGTCATCATTGATTTCTCTTGCAAAATTTTTTGAAGTGTCAATTGATTATTTAGTGGGATTAGAAAAATAAAAACAGCCAACCGGCTGTTTTTTTAATTGCAAAAATTTGCAACAAAAAAGATAGGCAGTGGCCTATCCTTTTTTATTATGGCAACAAACCAACAAGATTTTGCCAAGTTGCTGGGAAGAACATTGAAATAACAATTAGGGCAACTGCTGCATAGTAAATAATTCTAATAAGCAAGCCTTTTGTTGAAACAAATTCCAAACCAACAAGGGCAACAACAACGAGTGGAGCATATGTTTTGATAACAACAAAAATGTTGTATAGCCAAGCGGCATCTCCATTCAAGAATGGCCATTGAGAATTGATAACAAGAATCAAGTAAGAAATAACTGTGATAATTGCTGCAAACATTCCAAGACCATCAATAAGTTGTTTTTTTGCATCTTTCATATCTGACATAGTTGTATCTCCTTTTTAACTAATTCCATAATACAAAATATTAAAGGATTTTGTCAAATTTTGAATAATAAAATTTATTTATTTTTCAAATAAGCACACAAATAAACAATTCCAACAGGCAAATTAAAGATTAAATATAAAACAAGTGTCAAAATTGTTTTAGTTTTATTTGAAAAATCGAATGGTTCATAAACGAATTTTTTTGTTTTTTCAGCAACTATCAACCATGCAACGGTGTATGCCAAACCTAGCAAACAGAAAAGGCCAAGCAAAGTTTGTGTTTCTGGTCCAATACGAGCAGCAACTCCAAGAACAATCAACATACCAAACACAATTGCAGAAGCAACAGTACAAATGTGCAAAACTCTGCCAAGGCAATTTACTTTTTGTGGTTCTGGTTTTTCTGTGCGATTTTTTATTTTTCTAACAAGTTCAAAAATTCCATAAATAACTGTAGCCAAGGCAACCAAAATAATCATAACAACTGGCAAGTGCCATGGGAAAGGCAATCCAAGATCGATCAAATCAAACTCTTTTGCAAAAGCAAAGTTTTCTGATCCAACAATTGATGTTGCCATTGAAACACTTCCAACAAGAACATAGCCAACAAAAAGTTTCCAGATGTTTTTGATTTCCACTTTGAATTCGCCAATTTTGATCAAATAAATTGGTGCAAAAATCAAAAGAGCATGTACGGTGACTGTTTGAATGTTCAAAAAGTGCAAGAATGGTTTGTCACTGCTCATGCAGTCTGGATAGCAGAATGTTAAAGCTCCACCAATCAATGCACAGCCAAACAAAATGTTATATGCATATGTCAAGATTTTGCTTTCTTTTTTCAAAAATGCACTTAGGAGCAGGGTGATGATTGTTGTCCAAGTCATAATTGCACACATTTGAAAAGAAATTGTCCACCACCAGTTAAAGTTTGCTGCTGTTCCACCATGATGAACATGTGATAAATATTTATACACAATTCTTCCAATTTCCAGCATGAACAACACTGCAGCCAAAACAATTTTTGTTATTTTTTTGCCTTTTTCAGATTTTGCATTTAGCAAAAAGTAGCAAGCAACAACAAATCCAGCC
>JAZNPU010000164.1:0-1958 GCA_045589795.1 Clostridia bacterium | reverse complement strand
CTGCTTGTTTTGCAACCTTTTTGATTTTTGATGATGCCAAACCCATTATGTTGATTATCATATTTTCTTCTCCACTTATATTTTATCTTAATTTTTTTATTTTGTCCACAAAAAAAATACCACACTTCCATAAGTGTGGCTATTTTGTTGTTCCAATTTGTTCTTCAACAAGCAAATAGCAATCAACCCTAACCATTGGTCCTTCTTTGACAATGCTATAAGTGCATTCAGTTGGACTGCCTGTTGTTTGATCAAGTGCTGCTTGTTTGCTTTTGGCAAGGACTGTTTGTTTGACATCTTCAAAATTTATATATTCTTCTTTGAGTTGCAATTCTTCAAAAATTGTGGTTGTTTTTTTCACTGGCAAAAACCATTGCCAAACAAATGTTGTTTGAGTTTTTGCTTGATAATATTGATAATCAATAGTTGGAGTTTTTCCAAACTTAAAATTCAAAAATTGCAAGCTCACTGTTTGGGTTGTTTTTCCGGTTTCAACAAGCACTTGCTTATTGTTGTTGTGAAAAGCTGTGCCGACATACCACACTTTTGCCATGATGTCTGCTCGCGGCAAAATGTTTCCATCGCTTTCAACAAGCACTTGCCCCTTTTTGACGACATCACCAGCTTTAACTTTGGCAATACCACTGTGAGTGATAATTTTTGTTATAATGCAGTTGTTTTTTGCAACAATTTTGGGTGGCTGCAAACTTTGTTTGGCTGCTGCTTCTATGAGTAAGATATTGACAGTTGTTCCTTTTTTTGAAATTGTGCAACTTTCAACAAGCTCAAAATTTGCCATAACTTTTTGTTGTAAGTCTTTCAAATTTGTGTTAAGTGGCTGCCCTGCTTTGATATCGTTTGAAAAGTATAATTTGATTTGCTGAAAATTTGTATCATTAAAAATGCAGTTTTCTCCATTGCTGCATGTATGATTTTGTGGGAGCTCAAAATTGACACAATATACAAACCGTGTAAAATACATCACTGTTAAAACTGAGCAAACAACACCAAATAAAGCACCAAAGCAATATGGTATTTTTTTGAAAAACTCAAAAGCTCCAAATCTTTTTTCAACAATGCAAACCAGTCCATTTTCTGCTGCTTTTTGTTTTATGAAAGTTTCATTAACAGAACTGGAAACAAACAATATTTTCTTTTTTTTCTTTTTGATTTTTGAAAGATTTATTCCGCAAGAAGTTAAAACATATAAAAAGTTTTCAAGATTTAAGCCTAAAACACAAAACCGGGTTTTGCTGAATTGATTCAAAATTTTAGTCATGGGCTTCACCCACCATTTCAACATTTCCTTTGATGGCAATTTCTTCTGGCGAAAGTGAACAAATCTGCAAATTTTTTCCACAAATTTTAAGTTTCTCTTTGTTTTTGCAAGACAGCAAAATTTGAGTATCGGAAATTGCTAAAAGCTTTTTGTAGCCATGAACAACCACACCTTTTTGTGGAATAAATGTGATGTTTGTTTGCTTTGATGCAAAATCCAACCCTAATAAATCACTAATTTCTTGCCAGAAGCCCATGTTTTCTCCTCACAAAATTATATGATTTGTTTATGTTTTTTAGAATAAAAAAATGTTCCAAAAACTGGAACATTATTTTTTGTTTTTATTTTGAAATTGTTTATATTTTGGATTGAGTATTGCTTCTGCAATAACTGCATCTGAATAATCAATTTCGGCTTCTTCTTGCACTTTTGGTGCGGCTGGTTTTGGACCAAACCTTGTACCCATTGATTTGTTGAATAGTTCTTCAAAAGAAGGCATTTGTGGATTGCTTGGTTTTGGTGATGGTTGAATTGATGACATAATCTCAGAAACTTGATTTCTTTGAATTTTTGATTTGCCTGCACCAATATGAACACCAAAATATTCACCACTTGTTTGACCTGCATCAACAATATTAGATTGTTCTTCCTCTTCAACGATAGCTTGTTCTTGCTGTTG
>JAZNPU010000163.1:0-6063 GCA_045589795.1 Clostridia bacterium | reverse complement strand
GGTTAGCCATGTCGTTCGCAACTTCGTTAGTTGCATCAGCAGGCTTGTTCTTCATAAATTCAACAGAATATTCGTTAGCTGTCCAAACTGTATAAAGTTTAACAATTCCATCAGCAACAGGTGTTAAGTTCTTAACAAGTTTTTCATCATTGTGAACAACTTCGCCACCTTCAACAGTTGCCCAACCAGCAAATGTGTAGCCTGTTAAGGTATATGTGCAAGTTGTCAATGCTTTTTCAGCTGCATCATAAGTGAATAATTGATTGCTCATTGAACCATCAATTTCACTTTCTGTGCCTGCAGGAGCAATGCCAATAAATTGAACTTCATAGTTGTTTGCTTTCCATTGAGCCACAAGTGTCACATTGCCATATTGATTTGTTAGAACAGCATCTTTAGCAACATCAATGTTTGCACTTTGAGCCCAGCTTCCAACAACAGCTTCAACTTCGAAGCCTTGGAATGTATAACCAGTTTTGGTCATAGTAGGCCATGGAAGACCAGTTTCGCTTCCAATTGTATCTTCAATTGTATATGTGATGTTAGCAACATCATCACCGCCATTTTCATTGATGGTGATTGTGTAAGATGTTGCAATAACAGTGATAACTAATTCAAGTGTTGAACCGTTATCAAGTCCTTCAATGTATTCGTTTAGATCAGTTGCAGCAATTGTCACATTTGTTGTGCCAAGAGATTCACCTTCAGCCAATACAATGCTTGAAATTTCATAGTTTGCAGGAGCAACAACAACAATGGTTAGTCCATCGCCATATTTGAAGCCGTTTGCAACTTGAGATTCTGTTGCAGTCACTGTATATGTTGTATTTTGGTTGCCAACAACAGTTGTATTAACTGTGTAAGCATATAGTGTGTAATACAAGTATACATTTGTTTGTCCATTTCCAGCAATTTCAAATTGTTCTTCGCTAGACAATGTTGGGTTTGTTTGGCTAGCCACAGCAGCCCAACCAGCATATGCATAATATTCTACTGCTTCTGCATAAGTTGCAGCAGTCTTTTTGCTGAATGCTTTTGCAGCCAAGCTATCTGCTCTGCCTTCGTCTTCTTTGTATGAACCATCAAGTTGTTCAAACATGTGGTGAACAACAAATGGAACATTTGCTGCAGCAGTTAGAATTGAATAGCTCAATCCGTATTCTGCAGTGTCTTGCAATTCATAAGTGCTTGCATAGTTGTTTGTTGCAGTTGGAGTTAATGTGATTGTGTCGTTTCCAGCAACAATACCAGAAATTTCATAACCACTAACAGTGACGATTGTCAAAGTGAATGCTTCACCATAGAACACTGTGAATTGTTTGTCTGAAACAACTGTAGTTTCAGAATCTTCGTTAGTCATTGAAACACTGCTAATGTGAGCAGTTGTATAAACCAAGCTAACTGTTAGTTCTTCTCTGTCAAATCTTGCATGAACAATTGTTGGAGCAACAAGAGCTTCTGTTGTTTGATCAGTCACTTGTGTTCCGTCTTCTAAGAACCAACCAACAAATGTAAATCCTTCTTTTTCAGAAACAACAGCTGTGCTAAGTGCTTCATAAAGGTTAATACCTTTACTAAATGTTGTTGCAATTGAAACAGATCCACCGTCTTTGCCAGTTGTGTAATCAACATTTGTGCTATGAGCTTGTGCAACTGTTTCATATTTTTCAACAATTGTTAGAGAGATTGCATCACGAGAGAATGTGATAACAAGTGAAACATTAGATTCAATGCTATAATCCATTGTCACAACATTGCCACCAACAGTGATTGTGTATGCACTGTAGTTGCCTCTTGGAGTGATTTCTTTAATTGCTTCACTTAGTTTTGAACCATACCAAGCATAAGCACCACCGGCATTAACAAAGTTGAATTCAACAGTGTTTCCATCAAGGCCGTCAACAATAGTTCCTGTTTCATTATAGTGTTTAACTTCGTATGAAATTGTTTTAACAGCTCTGTTATAGAAAATGTTAATAACCAAAGAACCATCAGCAAGAACTATGTATGTATCTTTGTTTGCAGTTGTTTTTGCAAATACGAATCTGTTTTCGTTTTCATAATCTGCATCATAAGCCACAGCAAATGCTTTCACTGTGTCTTCAGAAATTACAGAGTCTGTGTTTGCACCCTTTTGAAGAGTTGTGTCTAGTGTGTATTCTGTATTGTTTGTGTTTTGTCTGTAAATGTTAACAAAGTATTTGCTTTCAACTGCAGTAAATTCACCTTCAAGAGTGAGCTCTTCCACATTTCCAGCAAACAAAGCATTAACATCAGCTTTCAATAGAGAGCTTAGGTTGTATGCAATAACAATTGTCTTGTTTGCATCACCAGTTTTCCACCAACCACTGAAGCTATAACCAGCTTTTGATGGAGCATCGGTATTTGGATAAATATCTGTGCAGGTTTGATCAAATGTCAATGTTAATATATCATATTCGTCTTCACCAATCACAAATGTGATATCAAGAACTTTAGCTTCCCAAACCGCATAAAGAGTTTTTGTGCCGTCTTTGCCAACACCAGATTCTTTATACCAATTTTGAAGATCTGTTATTGAAACAGAAGTTCCGCAATCACGATAACTGTCCTGTGTATCCCCAGAAACTTCAGACCAACCAAGAAGAATCCAACCTTCCAAAGAAATTCCAGTAGATGGAAGCTCTAGAGCTTGAGTTGTGTTGAATTTAATTGATTGAGAAGCAATTGAGTTAACAACTTCATTTGAAGCAGCTGTTGGTTTGTTGCTATCAAATGCAACTGTAAATGAGTTAACTGACCAAACAGCATATAGGGTTTGAGATTTGGTAGCATACCAAGAATTGATTGTTGTGCTAGAAATTGTTTCTGCATCAGCATAAACAACTTCACCACTTTCAGTTGTCGCCCAACCAGCAAATGTATAACCAACAATTTCAATACCGCTTGTCACAGCAGGAATTTCAAAGTCTTGATCATAAGTTGCAGTTGTTGTTTGTGGCAATGTCACAGTTCCTTCTGGAGCTGTTGTTGATTTAGCAAAGCTGATTGCAATTGTGTCAGCTTTTGTTGTGATTGTTAATTCAACAGCACCATCAACTGTTTTGCTGTATGAATATGTTGTTGTGTTGTTGTCGAACAAGTATCCTGTGATTGTTGTAGCTTCAACAGTCAATACTTGATCATGAGCAATTGTGTAAACATAAACTGATCCAACAGCAGATGTCGCCTCAATTGTTTCACCATCAACTTCAACAACTGGAGTGTTTGTTTGAGCAGTTGCTGTGATTGTCAATGAATATTGTTTAGCTGTCCATTGAGCAACCAATGTGTCTGCTCCACTTCCGTCATGGATGTGTGTGTAGTTTTCAGTAAGAACAACACCATCTTTAACAACACTAACAATTAATCCAACAAGTCCACCAAAATTATATCCTTCACGAACTGCATCAATGCTTGTGATTTCATAAACTTGAGCTGTTCCACCTACATATGTTGGTGTTTCAGCTGAATAGTATAGTTTTGCACTGTTATATAGTGCATAGATTGTTGTAGGATTTTCTACAGTTGTTTCGTTGTAGCCAAAAGTGATAGCTCCACTGTTTGCATCAACAGAAACAGCATAGTAGTTCGCAGCCCATTGAGCTGTTAATTCAAATTTTCCATCTGTTGCATTGTCATACCAAGTGCAAACTGTTGCTTGGGTGACACTCACACCAGATCTATAAGTTGTTGTGCCATCGCTCCAGCCAACAAATGTATAGCCATCAAAGCCCACTTTATTTGAGTCAAGCAATGCCAAGCTTGTGTTGTAGGTTGCTGTCACAGATGTTTCAGCTCCTTCAACAAATTGTCCACCGTTAGATAGATAAACAACAGTGAATGTATCTTCTACCCAAACAATGTCAACTTCATATGCTTTATCTATAGCATGGCTACCAGAAGAAACAGCTGTTCCTTCAACTTGGAAGCCATTTTGGTTATAACCATTTCTTGTGTATGCAGCAACGGTTGCATTATTGTTTAGAACAGCTAGAAGATCTGTTTCATAATAAGCATCAAATTCAATAGTATTTGTTGTGCTATCGTTTGCATTAACAGTGATTTCAAATGTGTTTCTTGTGTAATACAAATGAACAGTAGCTGATCCATCTCTCCAAACAGTAAACTCATCTGTGCTTCCTTCAAGAATCATAAATGAGGTCGCCATAGCAGTGCCTGCATAACCATAAGCTGTAAATCCTTCAATAGTAGCAAGACTATTTACAAAATCTACATATTTGATTGTATCATCCGAATATCTAGAAACAGTATAGCTAGCTTTGCTTGCATAGCTTGAAATATCATCTTTATCAAACACCTCAAGACCGTTTAGTTTTTGAACATATTGATAAACTGTCACATCAACTTCTGAAGCATCAAATCTAGCTTCAAAATCAACATAAATGTCATTTTCATCTAAGCCATTATATAGAGCATTAACTTGTTCTTTCGTTAAGGTTTCAGATGCATCAAACAATTCAGAAACATTTGGTTTAACTGCTTGCCACCCAATGAAGTTATATCCTGGTTCGTTTGCAGCACCAGGCAAAGTTAATTCGGTGTCATATGCATGCCAATAAGTATAGAGAACTTGACCATCATTATAGAAGCTAACCCAGAATTCTACAGCTTTCCAAACAGCATATAGTTCAAGTTTTTCATTGTCTTCATATAAACCTAGAACCTCTTCTTCAGAGAAGCTATGTTCATCTTCAAAATCAAATTCTTCAGCATCAGGAGCCATTGCCCAACCAAGGAATTCATAACCATTTAATGTGAAGTTGTTTTTGTTAAGTTTGCCAGTTTCGCCAACTTGGAATGAATGAGAATTCATTTCCCCTTCAAGAACAGAGTCTGTTGTTGGCACATTGGCATTATATTCAACAGCAATTGTTTGCCCTTCAATAACAACCTTAATAAAGTGTGGTTGAGACATAACTAATGCAGTTATTGTGATAATCCTATCTGCTGCAGACACACCCCTATTATCATTTGATTGATCAAAATAATATGGATTGTTTAGTTTGTCTTCAGTAATATCACCTGCAAGATTGGTTTTAATATATTTATAACCTTCAGCAATTGTGATAACAACAGTCACAACTGTTTGATCTTGGAATAATCCTTCTTCTGTTTTAATACCATTAAGAACTGTCACATTTACTGATTCTACAGCATCAACAGGTGTACCAGCTTCAGTCTCAGTGTTTACATTCACAGAATATTCTTCTCTTAATCCATAGAAAGCAATTTCTGAAGAACCATTTCCATATACAAACATTTGAACAGTTTCATCAACCACTCCAACAACCATATCACCATTATTGATAGAATATGCATAGCATTCTAATGAATCTTCATAAACTCCAACAGCAACTAACAAATCATATACATTTACATAAGTGTCTGTTGTTGCTTGCAAAATTATACTATCTTCAAGAGTATAATCAACCTTGTCGTCTTTATCTCCACCAAGTGTTTGATAGTATATAGAAATACTATAATCAACTTCTTGAGCAACAGAATCGATAGTGATGGTTGAATCACTAGTTTTGTCATATGTGAATGTATATGTTCCATCTGTTCCAGAAAGAGTTTCTGCTCCAAGAACAACTGTCAATTCATCATAACCATCATTCAATGTAACAACGATTGTCATTTGAGCTTGATACTTAACAGAATATTTCAATCCTTCAACAACTTCTGTCACACCAACAGAATCAAGAACAACAACTGACTTAATTCCGTTAACAATATTTAGTTCAACAATATAACTTGCACGAACATATTTAGCATAAATAGTTGTATCTACACTTGGCATTGTGTATGTGTCAACTGCTATTTTTCTAGTAAAGTCTGAATCATAATAGAATGCATCAAACACAAATCCAGTATATTCGTTTGCAGCAAAAGTCACAGCTGCACCAAATTTGTATGCAACAGCGGCCTGTGTTGTTGTGTCAAAGGTTCCAGCAAGTTCTTCTTTTGCATCAACAATTGTCAATGTTCTAAGAACTCTTGTGAACACAACAGTTAATGTTG
>JAZNPU010000162.1:0-9615 GCA_045589795.1 Clostridia bacterium | reverse complement strand
GTTATTCCTTCTGGGATAACCAACATTCCGGCAAGATTTGCATTATCTGCCGCGGTGATTGTGTTGCTTACAACAACAGTTCCGTCTTCTTGAGTTGTTGATGAAATTGAAACTGTCACATAAGAATTACTAAGCAATTGTTGCCAAGTGTAAATTAATGCACCGGTTTCTTCGTTGTATAGCCCACCAGAGTGATATCTTTCAACAACAAGATAATTTTCTTTAGCTTGAGTTGTGACAACAGCAATTTCTGGTAATTCAATCATTTTGATATGGTTTGCGGCACTTTGCAAATATGTTGCATTGTCTGTTGAAATAATATAGCTAGAAGCCAAGTCGCCATTGGCAAAACTTGTCAAACCATTTTTATAAACATGAAGATCTGAAGTTAACTCCATTCCCAAAGAAATATAGTTATAATCTTCAATCCATATTTCCGCAGCTTTTTCTGCCCCTACAGGAATGTTATTTGAAAATGTTCCACCATTTAGGCTAAATGTTGTTGTTTTTTCTTGAATAACCGTAGATTCACTTGGTGAATTTCCTAAATAAAATAAATATCCTTGTGTTTCATATATAACAGGTAATACTGCAACTCTCTCTTCTTCTGGAACACCCATTAATTTTGCTGCATGCTCAGGAAGTTCAAAAGTCATTTCTTCTGTTTGATAGTTGTCGTGATAATATCCACCATTGACGGTTAATGTGATTGGTGATGCATCTGTATTTGGACAAGCATTAAACACTCCACCAACATACATTGCAATATTTCCATAATATTCACCACCGTTAACAATCATGGTTGATTCGTCTGCAACAATGCTAACTCCCCCAGCATATCCAAGGTTGTTATAATATTTACCACCATTAATTGTTGTTGTTCCATACATTGTGCATATTGCCGCATATTGAGCATAGTTGTGATAAACCTCACAATTCTCAAAAATCATTGTGCCTTGCAAGTTTGCAAAAGCTGCACCTGCATATTGTGAAAAGTTATCATAAAACTTGCCACCACCAATGTTTAATGTTCCACCCATTGTGCCAATTCCTCCAGCCCATGAAACATTGTTATAATATTCTCCACCAAGAATATTACATGTTCCCATTACTGCCGCTGCGGAACCCATATAGGCAATTGAGTTTGTGATGTTGCAATCAAGGTTTAATGTTCCTGCATCACTCATAACTGCAGCACCCATGGTGTCTTCGTCCATGTTGAGCCAAAAGCCATCGAGGGTGATTCCAGAAATTGTTAATGTTCCACCACTTTGATAAACAGCTCTGCCCTCTTGTGGTCCTGTTGATGTTGTGCCGTCTTCGGCTGTGGTTGTCACTGTTTTTGGAGAATATGTTTTTGTTCCACTTAATCCAAAACTTCCTGAGGTTAAGTTAACAAGTTTTGCCGTTGGAATGTCTGTTGCTGCATCAACAAAACTGGTTGGCCCTTTCTTTTCGCCAACATTAAATTGGCCATCAGCAAAATTAACCGTTGCATCTGTGCTAAACATCAAACTATGCAAAGAATATTGAGCATCTTGGCTTGTTGAAATGTTAACAATGTCTGTCTCGTCAATAATTTGAATTGCAACTGTGCCGTCGTCGAGTCTTTCAGCTTGCATTTTGCTGGCAATGTTTTCTGCTTGAGAAAAAGCAGATAGTTCAACCACACTATCTTTCAAAAAGATTAATTCTAGTTTGTTATCTTCATCAAAATTCAAAATGTGTTGTTTTGAATTTTGTAAATTTGCCTCACCATCAGCACTTAATAAATCTTTGATTTGTTGAAACGAATAAACACTGCCATTGGCAACAACAAATTGGTTGCAAGTGAAATCCTTGTTAACAGACAAATCGTTAACAACCCGATTGCTTTGCAATGACTCCGTTTTGCTTTGGAAATTAAATCCAAAAACAAAAGAAATCATAACAGCTAAGCAGAAAAATGGAATCCAAAATTTTTTCACTCAACCCTTCTTTTGTCTCAAAAATTGAGCATAAAGAGACCTTATTTTTATTCTTATATAATTTATAATAAATTATACAAGCATAATTCTCCAAACGAAATTAGTCATTTTTTGAAAAAAAATTATAATTTTTACAATTAGACAATAAAAAAGCAATCTTATTTGATTGCTAAACAGGTTAATTTTTTTTGAGTTATGTTAAAAAATTCTTCACAAAGAGCGGTCAAAAGCTCTGGTTTTTCATAAAAAATTTGAGCTTCTGGTTCAATTCTTCGGGTTTCATATGCCCCATGATGCATAAACTGAAGTTGCCTATCTTCGGTTAAATCACCAACATAAAAACTCTTTGTTTTTTCTCCTAAAATTCGAAAGCCAATCATGGTGTCAATCGCTTGGCAAACAAGCTTGTCTTTAGCTTTCAAACTTCCTTCAAAAAAATCTAGCCCAAGTGGCCCAATGACTGCACTTGGGGTTATAATTTCAAGCATAATTTCTCCTCTGCCATATTGTTTGCAAAGTATAGCAAACAACAAAAAATTAGTCAATTAAAAATTAAATTGCCATTGCAATAAAATATAGAACAACAAGATGCATTGGATAATAAACATAAAACAAATATTTCATGTTTAGCCTGCCCTTTTCTCCGTTATAGAACCAAATCAATAGCACACTAATTAATGAAAACCATTGAATTATAGATAGTTTTGAACTCACAATCACAAGTGAAATTGCAAACATAACAACTTTTAGCCAATGCTTGTCAAACATTGCAACAAAAACAGGAACCATAACTCCCCAAAAGCCATAATCCACTTTGATTGGTGTATATTTCATTAAAAAGAATGTTCCAATGGTTGCACAAGCGAACAAAATTGAAAAAACAACTGCCCTTTTTGCTTGTTTTTGTTGAATATTTTTCTTTGCAAGTTGCAATAAATAAATTAACAAAATTGAAAAACTGAAAGTATATAAAATGTTGAGTTTGGTGTTCACTTCAAAGATTTCCGTTGCAATTTGACAAATGCCCGCCAACACAAAAATTAAAGAAAAATATCTAAACTTATTTTTTGTGTGATGACAACCTTCTGCAATCAAAAAGGCAAAAATTGGAAAAGCGATTCGACCAACAATTCTCATCCAAGCAGCATTCTGAAAAAGAATATAACCCATGTGATCAATAGTCATTGAAACAAGAGCTATAATTTTAAGCATGTTTGCATTAAAAAGGCCGTGTGGATTTTTCATGTATTAAACATACCACACAGCCTGTATAAAAATCAAATAATTAGTTATTAACAAAACAAAAATAAATTGTTAAAATTTATTCTTTTATTGCTCCAAAACGGCGATCTCTTTGTTGATATTCAAGCAAAGCTTTTTTTAATGCCCTTTTGCCAAATGCTGGCCAATAAGTTTTTGGAAAATATAATTCAGCATAAGAAATTTGCCACAACATAAAGTTGCTCAATCGGTGTTCTCCACTGGTTCTAACAACAAAATCAAGTGGCGGTTGACCTTGGGTGTATAAATTATCTTCGATAATTTTTCTGTCCACCCTTTTTATTCCCTGATCAATAATATTGTTGACAGCCCTAACAATTTCGTCTTGACCACTATAGTTGATGCCAAGATTTAGGATAAACTGGCTATTATTTTTTGTTTCTTCAACAGTTTTTGTTGCTGTTTCAACCAAGTCTTGTGGAAAAGCTGCATAGTCACCCATTATGTTTAACTTTGCACCTGGAAATTTCTTTTGAAAATCTGAACTGACATATTTTCTGAATTCCTTAAACAAAAAATCAACTTCAGCTTTTGGTCTATTCCAGTTTTCTGTTGAAAAAGCATAAATGCTAACATGCGGAATATTATAGTCATAAAAACAAGCCTTGATTATTTTATCAAGGGTTTTGATTCCGGCAGCATGACCCATTGAACGAGGTAGCCCTCTTTGTTTTGCCCATCTGCCGTTTCCGTCAATAATAAAAGCTATGTGCTTTGGAAGTTTTTTAAGCTCTGTTTTCATTGTTCACCAATATTATTTATGATTATGCCCACCAAAAGCAGATTTATGAGAATATTCTAATATATTTTTCTTTATTTTGCAAAAGTAAATTTGCTGTTTATTAAAAAATATTAAAAATTTTGAAAAATTATGTCTTTTGTGCCATAAATTATTTTATGCTAATGCAACAAAAAAAGTTAGTTCAACAAAAAAAAGCACCATGCGGTGCCTTTTTTTATTGCCATTTCCAATCTGCAATTTCTGGAAGATCCACTCCATATTCAACAATATATTTGTGGTGTCTGTCCAAAAGTTCAGTCATGTCTGCAAGAACCTTCTTTTTGCTAGCTGCAGAAACAGTTGCCACTTCAGCAACGGTCATAAGCAAATGACATCTGTCAATGTTGTTTCTAACTCTCATGTCAAAGCTTGTTGTGATTGTTCCTTCTTCTTTATATCCAAACACATGAAGATTTTTGTTTTTTCTGTCAAACAAGAGTTGTTTAATTAGACCAGCATAACCATGGAAGTTGAAAATGATTGGTTTGTCAGTTGTAAAAAGTTCATCAAATTCTTCATCTGTTAAGCCATCTGGGTGTTGTGATTTTGGAGCCAATTTCATAAGATTTAGAACATTAATAAATCTCACATTAAGTTTTGGCAAATATTGTTTGATTAACCCCACTGTTGCAACTGCTTCTTGTGTTGGTGTGTCTCCAGCACAAGCAATAACAACATCAGGGTTGTCTTTGTCTCCATTGCAAGCCCAATCCCAAACAGCAAGACCATCTTTTGCCATTTTTTGAGCTTGTTTCATGGTTGTCCATTGATAACTTGGGTGTTTTGAAGCTGTGAAAATATTAATTTGATCTTTGCTTTTTGTTCCTTTGTCAAAAGCTGCAATTAATGTGTTGGCATCACAAGGTAGATACATTCTAACAACACTTGGTGTTTTTTCTGCCATATGTGTCAAGAACCCTGGGTCTTGATGAGTGTAGCCATTATGGTCTTGTTGCCAAACATTGCTGGTCAAAATTAAGTTAAGCGACGAAATTGGAGCTCTCCACTTCAAAGTTCTTGTTGTTTTGAGCCATTTACAATGTTGAGCAACCATGCTGTCTACAACACGAATAAATGCCTCGTAGCTATTGAACATTCCGTGTCTTCCAGTTAAAAGATAGCCTTCTAGCCAGCCTTCGCAAGCATGTTCACTCAAATAGCTATCCATAATTCTGCCATCTAAAGAAAGATTGTCGTCAGTTGGCCAAATGTCGGCATTGAAAGCTCTTTTTTCGGCATCGAATTGTTTGTATAATCTGTTGCTCATTGCCTCGTCTGGGCTAAATGTGCGATAGTTGTTGCTGTCTTTGTTAAGTTCAAACAATCTTTTGATGTAGCCACCAAGTTCTTTCATGTCTTGAGCCTTAACACAACCAGGTTTTTCAACTTTAACTTCAAGTTCTGAAAGTTTTGGGGTTATTAACTCTTTCAACAATTTTCCACCATTTGCATGTGGGTTGGATCCAATTCTGCGATCGCCTTTTGGCAAAATTGCAGCAATTTCTGGTTTTAAGGTATATTCGTCAGTGAATAGTTCCTCTGGTTTATAGCTCTTAAGCCAATTTTCTAAAAGATCCAAATGCTCTGGTTTGTTCATTTCAATTGGAACTTGATGGGCCTTGAAATTGTCTTCAATTCTTTCGCCATCAACAAATTTTGGACCAGTCCAACCCTTTGGAGTTCTCAAAATAATCATTGGCCAAACAGGGCGAGTTGTCACACCTTTAACTCTGGCATTGTGCCAAATTGCTTTAATATCTTCAATGCAAGCATCCATAACTTTTGCCATTTGCACATGCATCTTTTTTGGATCATTGCCTTCGATATAATATGGTTTGTAGCCATAACCATGAAAGAGACTGGCAAGTTCTTCTTTTGAAATTCTTGAAAGCATTGTTGGGTTTGAAATTTTATAGCCATTCAAATGCAAAATTGGCAACACTGCACCATCTCTTTTTGCATTAACAAACTTATTGCTGTGCCAAGATGTTGCAATTGGAGCTGTTTCAGCTTCACCATCACCAACAACAACTGTTGCAATAAGGTTTGGGTTGTCAAAAATTGCACCAAAACCATGAGCTAAAGAATATCCTAGCTCTCCACCTTCGTTTATTGACCCTGGAACTTCAGGAGCCACATGCGAAGGAAGACCACCAGCAAAAGAAAACATTTTGCAAAGTTTGGTGATGCCCGCTTTATCCAACCCTACTTTTGGATATGCTTCAGAAAAAGAGCCCTCTAAATAGCAGTTGCCAACAAAAAAGTTTCCGCCATGTCCTGGTCCAGAAAGTAAAATCATATCTTGGTCATATTTTGTTATAACACGATTACAATGTGTGTAAACAAAGTTTTGCCCAACACAAGTTCCCCAGTGTCCAACAATTTTTTTCTTGATGTGTTCTGGTTTTAACTTGTCTTTCAACAAAACATTATCCCACAAATATAATTGTGCAGCAGACAAATAGTTTGTCGCTCTGAAATATTGATCTAACTTTTCGAAATATTCACTTGATGAAAAATAATCTCTCATAAAAACTCCTATTAAATTAATTAATGCTATTATACAAAAATTTTATGCCAACTCAAAATAAAAATTGCCAATATTGTTAATATTATTTTTTTAAGCAATAAAAAAACTTTAGAGTAAGTCTAAAGTTTTTATCAATTAATCATTCTTTATAGTTATGTTTGCACCAGTTGCAATCCAAGTTTCATCAGCTTGCCAAGCAGTTTGCAAAGAAGCCGGAACATACACTGTTATTTCTTGAGTTGTGTTATTGAAAAGATTTGTTCCAATTTCAACCACAGAATCAACAGAGCTGAAGTCTAGATCTTCCAATTTTGAACAACTTTCAAATGCATTGTTTCCAATACTCTCTAGCGAACTTGGCAGAGTTATGCTGGTGAGTTTTGAACAATACCTAAAAGCATAATCTCCAATGGTTTTAACTGAATCAGGAATTGAAATTTCTTTAAGGTCAGTACAATCCAAAAATGCTCTATATTCTATTTCTTCCACACCATTAGGAATGTTAACTTCAACTAGTCCTGTATTTGCAAAACTATGATGATAAATTTTTGTTAAACCGTTTGGCAAAGTAATAGATTTTAGTGCTGAACAACCATAAAAAGCATTCGCTGAAATTTGAGACATGGTTGTTGGCAAACTAACAGAAGTTAAAACATTGCAACCGTCAAATGCATTTTCTCCAATTGTTTCCACCCCTTCTGGAATCACAATTGAAGATAGACTACAACCATAAAAAGTATG
Organism: Clostridia bacterium; assembly: GCA_045589795.1. Taxonomy (GTDB): domain Bacteria; phylum Bacillota; class Clostridia; order Christensenellales; family UBA1242; genus RGIG4790. The sequence continues at coordinate 2,315 of JAZNPU010000162.1, read as the reverse complement.
TCCTCCAATTGCTGTTAACTGGGTTGATAGTGTGATAGTTTCAAGTTTTGAACAGTCTGAGAACACTGAATTTCCCATTGAAACAACCGAGTTAGGAATGCTGATGTTTTCTAGAGCTGTGCAACCTTTGAAAACCCCATATCCAATGGTTGTTAATGTGTTTGGCAAGGCAATAGTCTGCAATGCTGTGCAACCTTCAAAAGCTCTCTCTTTAATTTCTACAACTCCTTCTGGAATGTTAACTGATGTTAGTGCCGTGCATTTGTAGAATGTGTATTGATCAATAACTTGAGTTCCTTCAGCAAAATGAACAGTTGCTAGATTTGAACAACTTTTAAAAGCTGTGTTTGATGATGTTATAGATGCAGGAATTGTCACTTCTTTTAAGATGGAGCAATTATTGAATGCTAAAAGATCTATTTTTGTCACAGAAAAACTTTCAATAGCAGATAGAAACACAATGTTTTCCAGCAAAGTTTCTTCGTCATAACCAGTCACTTCATATGATGCTGTTTCATTGTTAAATTCATAAACAACACCTTGGAATGTCACAGTTGGAGTTATGTTAACATGTGTGAAAAATGGATATACATCTAAATCTTGGTTCACTGCACCCAAAGAACTTGTCATGTCGTTTCCTTGGTCGTCCACCCAATGGTCAAAGCTATAAAGCTTATAGTCTTCAACATAGTCTTCTATATTGACTGAACATTCAGCTGACTTTCCATCTTGAACTGTTTCAGTAGTTATTTTTTCGCCGCTTTTGCCATAGTAATTCACAGTATATGAAACTATTTCAGGTTCAGTCGGTTTGCAACCAACAAAGCATAGCAATGATCCAATAAAGCAAAGAGACAATAAAATTTTATTTTTAATCATAAAAATACTCCTAAAATTTATTATTCAATGGCTTGTGAGTTTGGATCAAGCAAATTTGTTAATCCCATCAACACACCAAGTTTGCCATATTCGTAAGTCATTCCACCTTGCATAAACCCTGTGAATGGTTCAATAACTGGGGCATCACAAGTTAGTTCAATGGTTGAACCGCTTGTGAAAGTTCCCGCCGCCATAATTTCATCATGAGAATATCCAGGAAATTCACAAGGAACAGGAGTTGCAAAACTGTCGATTGGTGAACCCTTTTGCATTCCTTGGCAGAATTTAATAAGGTCTTCTCTTTTTCCAAAATCGAAAGTTTGAACAATATCTGTTCTTGTCAAGTTATATCTTGGAGAAACATTATATCCCAACTTTTCAAGCATATAGCTGGCAAAAATTGCAGTTTTCACAGCATTGCATACAGTTTGTGGAGCCATGTAAAGTCCTTTTAAGAACTTAATGTTTTGATTGTAGTTTGCACCTAGGTCTTTTGCAATGCAAGGAGCTGTTAATCTTTCAGCAATTTCATAAATATATTTTTCTTTTCCAGCAATGTATCCACCAGATGTTGCAACACCACCACCAATGTTATGCATAAGTGATCCAGCAATTATATCTGCTCCAACAGCAGTTGGCTCAACTTCTTCAACAAGTTCGCCATAGCAATTGTCCACCATGATAATAACCCGTGGGTCAATTTCTTTGATCATTTTGCAAACTTTTTCAATTTGAGCAATACTCATTCCCTCTCTGTGAGAATAACCTCTGCTTCTTTGAATTTCAACAAGTGTGACATCTTTCTTTTCAATTCTTTTTCTGATTGTTTCATAATCAAAATCGTTATCTATCAATTCGATTTGTTCATACTTAACACCGTTATTAATCAAAGAATGCTTGCTGTTTCCTGTCACACCAACAATGTTTTGAAGTGGATCATAAGGAAGCCCTGTGATTGACACCATTGTGTCGCCATGATGAAGCAAACCAGAAAGTGAAAGCCAGATGGCATTTGTTCCGCTCATTATGTGTGGTCTAACTAATGCATCTTCTGCCCCCAAAACATCAGCAAAAACTTTTTCTATTTTGTCTCTTCCACCATCATAAAATCCATAGCCATTGATTTCTTGAAAATCTTGATAAGAAACATTATTGCTAACAAAAGCTTCCAAAACTTTTCTGCTATTTTTTTCGCAAACTTCATGAGCCTTTGCAAAATATGGTTTAAGTTCTTTTTCTGCTTGATTTGCTAGCTCTAACAATTTTTGATCGATATTTATTTCCATTTTGTTTTCTCCAAATTTCATATAGTTATATTTTAACAAATAAATTATTAAATGTCTATATAAATTTGGTTATTGACAAATGAATATTTTCACTTTATAATGATGGAACAATAAATAAAAAACCGAGGTTTTATGAGCTTATTTGAAATT
>JAZNPU010000161.1:0-2338 GCA_045589795.1 Clostridia bacterium | reverse complement strand
AAAGACCACTATTTCAGCGGTAATTCATGTCAAAATTATTAATAGCAGATAATTTTACAAATTTCGCAATTTTGTTTTGTAAAAATAACTATATATGCTATAATCCTTTTTAAGGGGGATTTTTTATGGAATTTTTTACTTCACACGATTGGCTTGGCAGATCAGGACCATTCTATAACAATTTGGAATATATCCTTTTTTATCTTGGATTTTTCCTTTTAGGGGTAGGGTTAATTGTTTTCTTAAAACTTAAGAAAAATCCAAAAGCGGTTAAAATCACATTAACTGTTATTTGGGCAATTAATGTTGTATTAGACTTGCTAAAACTTTATACATTAAGGCTCAAAGGACCATTTAACATTGGAAGTGATATGCTTCTTTACATTTGTAGTTTGTTCCTTTATGCAATGCCTTTTGCAATTTGGGGAAAAGGCAAATTTAAGAACATGGGCTGCATGTTTGTTTGCACAATTGGTTTGTTTGGTTCAATTATGAACTTTGTTGTTCCAAGCACAACAATTGATCATTCAATATTTTCATTCTTAGGTTTTCACACAACACTTTATCACTTAAACTTGATTTTGGTTCCATTTATTATGTTGATTACTGGCTACTATAAAGCAAGTTGGAAAGATTTTGGTTGGGCATTTTTGGGATTTGTTGTGTTAACAATTCCAGCATTGTTCTTCAACTTTATGGCAGGAACAGACTGGATGTATCTTGGTCGTGGCGACAACTTGCCATTCCCATTTGTTCCAGCACTTGTTGAAGCTATTGGTGGTTGGTGGACACTTATCGCTTATGCTGGCTATGCGGGCATTCAAGCAGTTTTAATGCTTTTGATTTGGGGCATAGACAAACTTATTGCTGTTATTTCTAAAGCTGTTAAAAAGAATAAGGTTTCTGGAGAACCTCAAGTTTCAACAGAAGCAACTGAAGAAAAATAAAAAAGAGATTAAAAAATGACTTTAAGCGAACTTTTTTATAAAATCTTTGGGAACATTCCAACACAAAACAACTTTGATTTGTTTAGTTGGCAATACTTTTTGTTGCTGCTATTTGAAATTGGAATACCTGTCACTTTGGCAATTGTATTCCGAAACAAAAAAGAAAAAACAAAGAATTTAATTTTGAAAATCACAGCATACTTTATAATTGTCTCTTATATTTTAGATTTTTTCTTACAAAAGTTTTGGGCAGGAGGAATGATTCCTCACAAATTGCCATTCCATATTTGCACAGCAACAGGGATTTTGCTAACATTTGTCACATTTAGTCCAAAGTTTGACAAAATTAAAACAGTTGTGACAATTTGGGCTGTGATTTCTCCGCTGTTATGGATGATTTTCCCATTTAATACATACAACTCAGGAGTTTCTCTTTTTAGCTATTCGAAACTTCAACCAATTCTTTATCACACAGCGGAATTTTTCTGGGGATTATATATGCTAACTTCAGGTAAGGTTAGCCTAGAATGGAAAAAACTATGGCAACCAATTGTTGCATTGTTTCCAATGGCAGCATGGGCTGCTTTTGGACAAGAATTATATTTTCCAAATGAAATTGGTGAAAACTTTTTAATGCTTAAAACAGACACCACCGGAATTTGTCCACATTGGGTATTCTTGATTGCTTTGTTTTTGGGTGCAGCACTTGCAATAACATTGGTTTATTTAATTTATAATTGTATTGTTAAGCTTAAAACTCGAAAACCAAAACAACAACCGCAAGAAAAACAATAAAATTTACAAGAAAAAAGCACAGGGTTTCTGTGCTTTTTTTGTTTTAAACATGTGTTATATATTTTCTTTTAAAATTAGATTTTTCAATTCAATTAGTTCACTTTTTATGGTTGATGCACCGGCAGTTATTCCCACTCTGAATTGGTGAGTTAAAACAATTTTTTGTTTGGAAAATTCTTCCTGCCAATTGTTTATATCTTCCAAATAAATTGTTGGGCAAATTTTATGTAAGCACTCAAACAGTTCTTTTGTGTTGCTGCTGTTTTTGCTTCCAACAACAATCATCAAATCACTGTTTTTTGCAAGTTCAATTGAATGTTTTTTTATAATTTTCCCTGTTTGGCAGAGTGAATTTTCAACAACCAGTTCAGCAGACTTTTTATTAATTATGCTTTTGATTTCATTGGTTAGTTTGTTTGCCATTTCTTCTGAAAAAGTTGTTTGATATGTTAAAAAATATTTTTCAGAATTGTCTTTGCTTAAAAGTGACAAATCATCAAAATTTTCAACAGGAATCACAAGCCCTGTTGCCCAACCACCAGAACCAACCACTTCAGGGTGGGGAGATTGTTTGTTTATTCCATATTTTCCAAAGT
>JAZNPU010000160.1:0-12138 GCA_045589795.1 Clostridia bacterium | reverse complement strand
TATTTATTATATAATAAATAAAAATAGGGGTGTGTGCCGTGAATTATAAAAGTTTTATTGAGGCCAAGAAAAAAGGTGAATTGACTGAAGAAAAAATCAAACAATTTGTTTCTGCACTAGCGGCAGATGAATTGTCTGAAAAACAAATTTTGGAAATTGTGAAAGCTTTTGACAAATATGGCTGCACAAACCAAGAAGTTTTTTTTATGGCAAAACACATGGCAGATTCTGGTGTGAATTTGAATTTGCAAAAAGAGATTGGTTTTTGTGTTGACAAACAAAGTATAGGAACCGTTTCAGATGGCATCACTTTGATTGTTATGAGTGTGCTTGCAAGTTTGGATATTAAGTGTGTAAAGGTGTTGTCTGACTCTTATGGAATTCATGACAATCTTTTAAGCAAACTTAAATCATTTAGAGGGTTTAATGCATTATTAACTCGTGAAGAAATGGTTGAAAAAGCAAAACATCATGGAGTGGGATTTATTCAAAACCAAGGAAACATTGCTCCTGTTGCAGACAAATTATACAAGATTTGTAAAGAAAATGACGTGCTTATTGAACCGATTATTTCTGTGTCGATCATTGCACAAAAGATTGCGACTGGAATCAGTTTGCTTGTTCTTGATGTAAAAAGTGGAGAAGGTTCTGTGATAGCCCCTGATTCAGCCACTGTTTTGGCAGACAGATTGGTTCAGGTGGGCAATTTGGCAGGGATAAAAACTGTTGCTGTCATCACGGATTTCAACTGGCCAATTTCTGCATCTGTTGGTGTAGGTCTTGAACTTCAAGAGATCAAAGATACACTAAGCAATGCAAAAGAATATAGCGGAAGCAATATGCTAAAACTTGCAAAAGAAATGGTCACATGTGTTTTGCTTTCTTGCGAAAAGGCTGCAGGAAGAAGCAAAGCATCAGACATGTTTGATGAAGTTATCAAAAATGGCAAAGCTTATGAAAAATTTTGTAGTGTGATTGATGCATATAATGGCAATCCTGCATCTGTTAACAGAATTGAAAAACTTATTGACACAGCTGTTAGTTATATCACTGCAGATTTTGACGGCTATGTAAACAACATAAACATGAAAAAACTTTATGATTCAATCAGATTTGTAATTTCAAACAAAGGAGAATTTGACAACTCTGCAGGAATTGTGTTGATGTGTGCCGAAGGTGAAAAAGTTCAGGCTGGGCAAAAGCTTGCAAAAGTTTTCTATTCGCACGACAACAATAGATATTTCAAAACAGCAAAAACACTTTTTGAAGCTTTTGAAATTGCAAAAGACAAAGTTGTAAAAAACAATAATTTATTTATTAAGGTTGTGATTTAGATATGTTTTTCAAAAAGAAAAAAGAAGAACTTGTTATTTCTAGTGTTCAATCGGTTGTGGATTTTACACTTTTAGACCCAAGAGCAACAGAAAAGGATTTGGCAGATTGTGTGAACATTGCAATAAAAAACAAATATTATGCAGTGTGTGTGAATCCTTCAAATGTTGAATTTGTAAAAAGATACATTGCACAAAAGGCAGTTGACAATCTTTCGGTTGTTAGTGTGGTTGGATTTCCACTTGGGGCAAATTCGCTGCAAGTTAAAATTGCAGAAACAAAACAAGCCATTGCTGATGGTGCTGACGAAATTGATGTTGTGATCAACATTGGAAAATTCAAAGACGGCGACTTGGACTATGTTAAAAACGAGTTGTCAAGAATAGTGCGAATTTGCAGAGGGAAGGTTGTTAAGGCAATCATTGAAACTTGCTATTTAGACAAAGATGAAATAATCAAGTTATGCAAAATTTGCATGAAAGCAAAAGTGGATTACATAAAAACCAGCACGGGGTTTGGAACGGGTGGTGCAACACCAGAAATTATTTCGTGTATTGCATCAACTTGTGCTGGAAAATGCAAAATTAAAGCTTCTGGCGGCATTAGAACTGCAAAACAAGCAGAAGATTTAATCAGGGCTGGGGCAAGTCGAATTGGCACGAGTACAGAAATTTAGTGGAGGAAATATGCAATATATTTCAAATAGTTATGAAGACACAATCAACATTGCAAAGCAATTTGCAAAAACTCTATCTGCTGGAGATGTTGTTTTGTTAAATGGGGATTTAGGAGCAGGAAAAACAGTTTTCACAAAGGGAATTGTAGAATATTTTTCGAACAATAAAGAAGTGGCAGTCAGCCCAACTTTTACAATTGTGAATGAATATAATTGTGAACCTCCAGTTTATCACTTTGATTTTTATAGAATCAAATCTGAAGATGAATTGATAGCAATCGGAATTGAGGAGTATCTCTACGGCTCTGGAATTTGTGTTATTGAATGGCCAGAAAGAGCTCCGCAGTTGTTAGCTGACATTTCAGTAAAAACCGTAAGTATAGAAAAAGATAATCAAAAAAGGATAATTAAGTTATAATGAACATTTTGCTAATTGACTGCAGTGCAGGACTTAGAGTTTGTGTGACAACACCACAAAAAACAGTTGAATATTTTGACGAAGAAGCAAAAAAACAATCAGATAGTTTGCTAGAAAAAATTGATGAGCTTCTTAAGCATGCGGAAATCACAATTTCACAAATTAACACTATTGCTGTAAATATTGGTCCAGGAAGTTTTACAGGAATCAGAGTCGCAATCTCAACAGCAAAGGGAATAGCTGTTGGAACAAAAGCAAAAATTGTTGTTTTTAACAGCTTTGAAAGCTTGTTTGCTAACATAACAGATAAAAACTTTGGTGTTTTGGTTGAAGGATTTGGAAATAATTATTACTATTGTTTCAAAAAGTTTGGTAAGGTTTTTCAAGGTTGTGCCAGCACAGACAAAATGCATGTGTTTGCTCAAGACATAAATATTTATTCTTCGAGCAAAACAGTTTGTGACAAGGTTTCTGATTTTATTGTTTCCCTTAAAGAAAGCGATGCACTTTCTTTTGTTAAAGAGAAAATAGAAAAAGGGCAATTTGTTCAAACAAACCAAATTGCACCATTATATTTAAGAGCTAGTCAAGCGGAAATTGAAAGGTTGAAAAATGGAAATTAATTTTGAAAAAGCCACAAGGCTTGATGCTGTGATTGAACTTCATAAAAAGATTTTTGAAGAGGATAACAAAAGTTTTTTTGAAAGCATTCAGTCAAGACCATACTACAAAACTTTTGTTGCTTCACACAACGAAGAGCTTGTTGCATATTGTATTATTAGTGAAATTGCTGATCAGGCAGAATTGATAAACATTGGAACAAGGCAAGATTTCAGAAACCAAAACATTGCATCGCAGTTGTTAAGTTTTGCAGTTAACAACATTGATGCAAAAGAAGTGTTTTTGGAAGTGTCCACAACAAACACACATGCAATAAAGCTTTATCAAAAGTGTGGGTTTGTGGAATATGGAATAAGAAAAAAATATTATGGCGATACTGATGCCATATTAATGAAGCTACAAAAGACCTAATGCTTTTTAATATCTGTGAACTTTGTTATTGAAAATTCTGGCAAACTAAATATAATTTTTCTACATGGTTGGGGAGCTGATCACAAAAGTTTTTTGTGGTTAAAGGATTATATCAAAAATCATACACTTCATTTTGCAGATCTTGATGGATTTGGAACAGCTGCTGAGCCAAACGATATAACAATTGCTGGTTATTGCCAAAGATTAAGAAAATATGTTAAGGAAAACGGTCTTCAAAATGTTGTGCTTGTTGGTCATTCATTTGGAGGCAGAGTTGCAATTGAATATGCCAGCAAATACTCAATAGAAAAACTTGTTTTGGTTGATGCTGCTGGAATAAAACCTAAAGCTTCATTGAAAAAATGGTGGAGGATAAAAAAATTCAAAATAGCAAAGTGGTTGTCTGAAAAGAAGGTAATAAAACTAGCAGAAAACAAATATGGCAGTGCTGATTATAAAACTGCAAGTCATCAAATGAAACTTGTGCTTAAAGAGTGTTTAGCTTATGATCAAACAAATCTGCTAAAAAATATCAATTGCCCAACAATGATTGTTTGGGGAGAAAAAGACAAGGATACTCCAATGTATATGGCCAAAACAATGGAAAAAAATATAAAACAATCAAAACTTGTGGTTTTGAAAAATTGCGGACATTTTAGCTTTTTAGAAAAACCATATGAGTTTTATAAATACATAGATTTATTTATTGAAAACAAAGGAGATAAATATGAATAACTTAATTGCTGCAACAATTTTAGGAATGCCAAGCATGGTTGATTTTGGGTTGGTTGTTTTGATTTCTGTGGCAACTAGCTTTTTAGCAGTGTTTATGAGCACCAAAATGTTGCAAATCTTACAACTTTCAGGCTATAAAACCAAAGGTTGCCTAGAATGGTTAAAACAAACAAAGTATAACTATGTTGGCCGACTTGTTATGGTTTCTGTTTTGTCGGCAGCTGCAATGCTAATAACAAATGTTTTGCTTGATGAATTTTTGATTGTTAGACCATTGAAATATATCAGCATAATTTTCTTCTTTGTTTTTTCGTTGATATATATTGTTAATGTTTACACAGTTCCTCAAAAAACACCAATCAAATATACACACCGCATGAACAGACTTGTTGCTGTTATTTGGGGTTTGTCATTGATTGTTAGTTTTTGGTTGATGGTTCTTTCTGTTAACTATATCCCATATTTCACAGCTGGTGGAGCAGTGCTTGTTCCTGCAGTTTTACCGGTTGTTATTTTGTTTGGCCATTTGTTAACTTGCGGAATTGAAAAAGCAGTTGCTAAAAAGTTTATTAACCGAGCAAAAGACACTCTTGCAAAACATACAGATCTAAAAGTTGTTGGTGTCACAGGAAGCTATGGTAAAACAACAGTAAAAAATATTATTGCCACAATGCTTGCAGAAAAATATAAAGTTTGTGTGACTCCGTTTAGCTATAACACACCACTAGGACTTTCAAAAACAATTCTTGAAAACCTTGAAGAAGACGACCAAGTTTTGGTTGCAGAAATGGGGGCGAGAAGTGTTGGTGACATTGCTGAGCTTTGCGATATGGTTCAGCCATCTGTTGGTGTTATAACAGGAATTGGAAATCAACATATGGCAACATTTGGTTCTATGGAAAAGATCATTCAAACCAAAGGTGAAATTGATGAATATATTGTGAACCGCAGAGGAACAATGGTTTATAACATAGACAGTCTTCCAGCAAAAGAAATGTTTGCAAAATCAAAAGCAAACAAATATGCTGTTGGAATCAATCACACACAAGACATATTTGCTGAAGACCTTAAATGCACAAGCGAAGGTTCAGAATTTACTCTTCATATCAAATCTAAAAAATATAAGGCAGTGAAAACTTCATTGCTTGGTGAACATAACATTTCAAACATTTTGATTGCTGTTTGTGTTGCAAAACAGTTTGGGCTTAGTGACGAACAAATTGTTGAAGGAATCAAAAAACTTACACCAACAGCTCACAGGCTTGCAATTATTCCATCAGCTAGTGCACTTATTGTTATTGATGATGCATATAATGGTAGTGTTGAGGGCACCAAGTCGGCACTCAATGTGTTGTCTAAGTTTGAGGGTAAAAAAGTTGTTATAACTCCTGGCTTGGTTGAACTGGGAGCAGAGCAATTCAACAGCAACTTTGAATTTGCTAGGTCAATGGCAGCAGTTGTAGACTATGTTATCATAACAGGGGTTGTCAATTATGATGCAATTTCATCAGGGCTAGAGTTTGCAGGGTTTGATGTTTCAAAAATAATTCGTGCAGGAAACCTAAATCAAGCTGTTTCAATGCTTGCAAACATAACAAATCCAGGTGATGTTGTTTTGTTTGAAAACGACTTACCAGATAATTATATTTAATAAATAAAACAAACACCAAAGATAAAAAATTTATCCGAGGTGTTTTTTTTATGAGTATAGCAATTGTTTTTGGTGGAAAATCTATTGAACATGATGTTAGCATTGTGACTGCTAAACAGATATATAATTTATGCAAAGATGATGGTGATGTTAAGCTAATATATGTTGGCAAAGACGGAGACTTCTTTTTGTATAAAAACAAAGACTTTGAATTTGAAGATTTCAAGGGGTCTATAAAAAACATTCAACCAATAACATTTCATGATGGTTATGTTTATGCAAACAGGCTTGGTATTTTTTCAAAGAAAGAAAAAATAGATTGTGCAATTATGTGTTGCCATGGTGGCGATGGAGAAAATGGCAAGGTTGTGTCGATGCTAAACATGGCAAAAATTCCAACAACAGTCGGCAGTCATACTGCACTTGGCATAAGCATGAATAAATGGCTAACTAAGCAATTCTTAAAAGCAACAAACATAGGCTTTGTGAAAGGGTTTAATGCCTTAAAAAATGATAATATTGACAAATTAGATAGCAGAATCATAAATAGTTTTGGATATCCTGTGATTGTCAAACCAAATGGTGGTGGAAGTAGTATTGGTATCGCAACTGCAAAAAACAAAGAAGATCTTAAAACAGCCTTAGAAATTGCTTTTGAGTTTGATAGTTCTGCAGTCATTGAAAAAGAAATCGAAAATTTTACAGAATATAATTGTGCTGTGTTTGGAGACGACGATAGTATTCAGATTTCAAAAATTGATGAACCAATAAAGAACGAAGAGATTTTATCTTTTGAAGATAAGTATTTGTCTGGAAACAAAAAGGGTTCAATGAAAACTCAACAAAGAAAATATCCTGTTTTGGATAAATTTTTAGAAGACAAAATTCAAAAGACATCGAAGAGATTATTCTTGGAATTGGGGTTTTATGGAGTAATAAGAATAGATTATATCTATGATAAAAAAACAGGTAAGTTGTATGTTAATGAAATCAATGCTATACCTGGATCGCTTGGTTCATATTTCTTTGCAAGGAATATAATCGAAGGGAAAATGTTTGTTAAAAAACTGATAGATATGGGGATCAAAAATTATAAACAAAACAATCAAATTAACAAAAATTTCATAACAAAATTATTCTAATTTGCAATTTTTATTAATTTTGTGGATTATATTTATATAAAAAGTGGTTATTTTCTGCAAAAGCCACTTTATTTTATTGTATAATTATTTGTTTTGCAAAGATTTAGTTTGCTAATTAATGAATGCTTTGTTGATTTGCATAAGTCTGAATTTAGAATTAGGCTTTCTAAGATCTCTAGTTCTTCTTGTAAAAAATAAAAGTTTGATAGGCAAAATTCTGGAGCAATTTTTATGCCTCCATATTTGCCAGTGGTTGTCAAAATCGGAATTCCACAAAGGCAGAGTTTGTTTAGGTGCCTATATATGGTTTTTGTGCAAACAGCCAGTTTTAGCGATAAATCTTTTGCAGTGTGTTTCTTACCATCTAGCAAAAGGAGAATAATGTTTATTGTTTCGTTATAGTTCATGAATTCAACATAACACAAACCGGCTATGCCTGCAATCAACTTTTAGGATTTTAGTTTTTGAAAAAAGCGAAGGGTTAAATTTGTCTTATTGGCAAAAATTTTCTTTGTGTATTTTTTGTGAATAATACATATTATTCATTTGCTAATTTTTTGCTTAAAGTGTATAATATTTACAAGATAGAAAAATTTTGAGGTGCTCAATGAATAATTTTTTTAGTAGCAAACTTAAATATAAAGCGTTTTTGCAAGCCTTAAAAGAAGTAGAAGATGAAGGCTTTTTTGTTGATGACACTGTTGATGAAACCTCAATGCCTATGCTTCCAGACAGAGGCAAAGCTTTAGCGAGCCTTTCTGGCAAGACTAAAGAAAATAAAGAGGGTGAAGAAACAATTGATATCAAGCCTCTTGTTAAACCACTTGAAACTGATCTTGAAGAGGTTAAAAAGAGCAATCCTGTTAAGCCTGCTTCTACAACAGTTCCAAAAACACCATATAAAACTCGTTCACAATACTATGACAATTTGTTCTCTAAGGCACCATCTTTTCTTGATGAAGATGTAGAAGTTGAAAAACCTGAGTTGTTGCCTGCTGGCAGTCGCAGACCATCTAGTCAAGAATTGAGCATTCAACAAAAAGTTGACAGAATTAAACAAAGAGTATTTGACAAAATCAATAACAAAAATCAAGAAGGCTCAGCAACTGTTGTTGTAAAGGCTGTGCCTGTTGAAGAACCAAAGCCAGTTCAAGTTGAAGAAAAAGTTGAAATTAAACCTGAACCAAAACCAGTTGAAATTGTTGAACTAAAGAAAGAACCACCAAAGCAACCAAAACTTATTGTTGAAGTTGTTGCTGATGTTCCTAAGGTTGTTAAAAAGAAAAAAACAACTGTTAAAAAACCAAGAACCACAACAAAAAAGAAAAGAAGAAAATATGATGCCGACATTGCCGGAGGCTTTGATTTTTAAGAAAGGAACAATAAATGCTGTTTTTTAAGAAACTCAAAGAAGTAGTCATTTCTGTTTTGCCAATCGTAGCAATAATTTTATTGCTACATTTTTCTATTTGTCCTTTTGAAACAGATTTGCTTATTAAATTCTTTGTGGCAATTGTTCTTATTAGTGTAGGAGAAGTTTTCTTTTTAACAGGTGTAGACAGCACAATTATGCCTATGGGTGAAATGGTTGGAAACAGTGTCAACAAAGTTTCCAACTTCTTTTTGTTTGTGTTGTTTGCATTTTTGTTTGGAATGTTTGCAACCATTGCAGAACCAGATGTTCAAGTTTTTGCATCAGAGATTGTATTGTTTGGGGCAATAAACTTAAGCAAAACAGCCTTGCTGTTTATTATTGGAGCAGGGGTTGGATTATTTCTTGCTTTTGCACTAATCAGAATTGTAAAACACATTCCGGTTAAAGTTGTGTTTTTGAGCTGTTTGGTGATTTTATTTATTTTGTCTAGTTTGCTACCAGAAAGTTTTATTGCTATTGCTTTTGATGCTGGTGGTTCAACTGTAGGAATTGTGACGACACCATTTTTGCTTTCGTTGTCTGCCGGCATTGTTGAAAAAACCAGCAAAAATTCCGGTGACACTTTTGGAGCTGTTGGATTGGCTGCACTTGGACCAATTTTGGCATTGCTTTTCATGTGCTTGCTTGTTTCTGGTGACGGAGCTGCAAATGTTGTGCAAAGTGCATCATACAATATTTTTGTTGACATTTTGCTAGACACAATCATGGCTATTGTGCCTTTGGTTGCTGTGTTTTATTTGTTTCAAATCATCTATATTAAATTGCCAAAAAACAAAAAGAAATCCTTGTTTGTTGGTGTGCTAATTACTTTTGTTGGACTATATTTATTTCTGTTTGGAATCAACTATGGTCTTTTAGAAATGGGCAATAAAATCGGAAGTGCTTTGAAAAGCCAAAATATATACATCATCATGATTGTATTTGTTGTGTTTGGATTTTCAATTGTGTTCACAGAACCAGCCGTTAGGGTTTTGGGTGCTCAAATTGAAGCCGAAACACAAGGGAACATCAACAGAAGAGTTGTCACTGTTAGCATAGCTATTGCTATGGCATTGGCAGTGTGTTTGTCTGCTCTTAGAATATATTTTAACATTAGCATTTGGTATTTTATTGGTATCGGCTATGCAGTGATTGCATTGTTAACCATTGTTTGTCCATCAATGTTTGTCAGCATTGCCTTTGATAGTGGTGGTGTGACTGGTGGACCAATCAGTGCAGCATTGTTGCTTCCTGCAATGGTTGCACTCAGTGATTCACCTGCCGAAGGTTTTGGATTTTTGGCAATTATGTCAATGATGGCTGTGTTTGTTTTGCAAATTATTGGTGTGATTTATCAAATTAAAATTTATGGCATTAAGAAAAACAAATACAAGGTTGCTTTGCGAATTGCTTATGGTGCAGACAGATATTCAAACATGGAACAACTTGAAGCAAGACATAAAAAATTGATGGAGGCTAAAAATGAAAAAAAATAAACAAGTCTCTGTGAGAAAATTAAAACTATCTGAAATTGATGAATTAAGCATAGCTGTGTTTATTTGCAAAACCAGCAAAGAAACCGAGGTTAAAAACTATATTCACGACATTGGTGGAATTGTGTTAAGTTCAATGAGGGGGAAGGGCCTTTCCAGAGAAGGAATCGCCGTTGCCTTTGGTGCTTATGCACAAATGAATGTAATTTTTGCAATGTGTCAAAAAGAAATTGGCAAAACTTTGGTTCATGATGTAAGCCTAAAATTCAAACTTCATGAATCTGGAAACGGTAAGGGATTTTTGATTGACACAGAAGGATACATGGGTGCAAAAGCCCCATTTATTGAATAAGGAGAATCATTATGAAATTATTTGACGAAAATGTTTTTGATGATGAAGTTTATAAATTGGTTATGGCTGTTGTTCAAAGAGGCTATTCTGATGAAATTATCAATGCAGCTAAAAGCAAGGGAGCCAAGGGTGCTGTGATTTTGAACGGTAAAGGCAAGGGGGAATCAGAGAGGAAGTTCTTTGGCTTTCAGGTTGACCCAGAAAACGAAACTGTTTTAATGCTTGTTAAAGAAGAACTATGTGTTCCAATTGTTAAAGCAATTTATGCTGCTGTTGACTATAAATCTTCAGCAAGAGGAATGGTATTTGTTTTGCCGGTTAACTATGTTAGTGGTATGACTCACTCAAAACCTGAAGAAACCGAGCATACAGAGGATAATAAATAAAAAAAGTGTGGCATAACAGAGCCAACACTTTAGAGATCAGTAGCTTTTTTTGTAGCTTAATATAATTTTAATAATTTTTTCGGTGCCATTCGGAAGATTGGCATTTTTTAATGTTGAAATAAATTTTTGCTTGTCTTTTAACATGTCATTAACAGTTTTTGTTAATGTTTCAGGTGTGCACACTTCTTGATATAGCACCTTGCAATATCCAAGTTTTTCGAAATACTGGGCATTTTCAATTTGGTCGCCCCTTGATGCACCTTTTGGAAGAGGAATGAGGATCATAGGCTTGTGATAACTTGCCAGTTCAAAAATTGTATTGCTACCAGCTCTCGAAACCACAATGTCTGATTGTTTTATAAGCTTTGGCATGTCTTTTACAAATTCTAGTTGCTGATAGTCTGGGTGAGATATGGCAGGATTTATGTTGTTTTTGCCCACTTGATGCACAACAAAAAACTTTTCGCAAAGCTTATTCACACAACTCCAAACAACTCGATTTATTGCTCTTGCTCCAAGACTTCCACCGGTTATTAACAAAACTGGTTTATTCGGCTTGTTTTGGGTTGACACATTGTCGCACAAAACAATTGGAGAACCGGTATAAACTCCTTTTTTGCCAAGGTTTTGTGCTGTTTGTTCAAAAGTGGTGCAAATGCAACTACACTTATTTTTGCTCAGTTTGTTTGCAAGGCCAAGACTAAGGTCACTTTCGTGAGCGACAACGGGAATTTTCAAACTTTTGGCAGCACTAACAACAGGTAGAGCAACATAACCACCCTTTGAAAAAACAATGCTTGGATTAATGTTTTTCAATATTTTTTTTGCTTGCCGTTTGCCTTTGAAATACTTAAACGGAATAAGCAAATTTTTGAAAATTTTTGATCTGTCTAGTTTAACCGTATCAATGGCATAAAAATCAAAACCGCCATGTTTTTCTATTATTGATTTTTCCATGCCAGTTTTGCTACCAACATACACAACCTTAGAAAAATGTTTGTCTAGATGTGGTTTGAGTGCAATGTGGGGCATAATGTGGCCAGCTGTGCCGCCACCAGTCACAACAATAATGCTCATAAATAACCTCGCTAATTATAGGTATTATATGCAATATCGCTGTTTTTATGTGCGAAATTAATTGCACAAAATAAGATTAATTTGTTATACTAAGTTTATATATATAATATTAATAATGCACCTTTCGTGCAACTTGGAGAAACGATGGCAGAAAATAAAATAGTAGATCAAAAATCGTATGATGCAAAAGACATAACAGTTCTTGAAGGCCTAGATGCAGTTCGCTTAAGACCTGGTATGTATATTGGAACAACAGGAATAAAGGGCTTGCATCATCTTGTTTGGGAAATTTTGGATAACTCAATTGACGAAGCAGCAAATGGTCATTGCACTCGAATTATATTGACTCTCAACAAAGATAAGTCTATCACCATTGAAGACAATGGTCGTGGTATTCCAGTTGATATTCACCCAGTGCTTAAAAAAAGTG
>JAZNPU010000159.1:0-2389 GCA_045589795.1 Clostridia bacterium | reverse complement strand
CAATGGGTGTAAATTATTGCGATAAAGCAGTTGGGTTGAAGGTTTCTTTAAGTAAAAAAAATATGCAAAAAATTGTGCATAAATTTGTTTCAACACCATTTGGTGGTGGCAGACATGCTCGCCGTGTTGAGAAATTAAATAATTTATAAAATGTAATAAATTTGATAAAAATAACAAAAAAGAACAATTGAGATAATTATGGAGAAAAAAGAAAGTTTAGTTAAAGATGTGCTAAAAACAATGCTCAAAACAATGGTGATTTTGGTTTTGATTTTCGTTTTTGGTGCACTTGGTTTTTATGTTATAAACCCTAAATATTCTGCTCAAATTTGTGCTGAACTTGGGTGGAAACATGCTGAAGTTGATTGTTATGAACTTTTGTATGTTAGAACTAAAGATAATGCAGATTTGTATAATTTGATTGTTAAACTTGGCAATGTTGATGAGGTTGAAGATCAAAACAGTTATATTGACAGGTTGCTAAACACAGAAAATTATTCTGAATTTTGCAACAATATGGATAATTCAGTGGTTGAGAATTTTGATAATGGATCAATAAGTGCCGAACAATTTTGTTTACTTTATGGTGTGAACGAATACTTAATCAGCACAAAGGTTATCAACTTGCTCAAACTTGAAAAATATGAAGCAGCATATGAACTAGTAAAGTCAACATTTGGAAATGATGGTCAATATGAATTTGTTTTGAATGATTATGTTGAATATCTTCAAGCAGATGAATCTTTGGCGGGAATCAAGGCTAACTATTTCATTCGTCTGCTTAGTGATCTTGGAACATATATGCAATCAAAAATTTCAGGGTTGCCAGAACAACCAGCTGCTAGCAAGGTTTTAACATATTACACAAGACTTAGAGTTTCTTACACAAGCTACTTAATTGTTTTGCAAACTTCAAGTGACGAAACAGAAATTCAAGATTCATATAACACTTGGCAGCAAGCAAGAACTGACTATAACAATTTAACAGCATAAAAGAAAACACACTTTGCAGTGTGTTTCTTTTTTTTGATTAATTATGCATCTAATTTTTTTGTTAGATAATCTTTTAGTGTGTCTAAAGAAATTCTTTCTTGTGTCATAGAGTCTCTGTCTCTGATTGTCACACAGTTATCTTCAAGAGTGTCGAAGTCGATTGTCACACAATAAGGTGTTCCAATTTGGTCTTGACGGCGATATCTTTTTCCGATGCTTCCTGCTTCGTCATATGTGCACATAAAGTGTTTGCGAAGATCTGCATAAACAGCTTTTGCTTTTTCACTTAAGTTCTTTTGAAGTGGAAGGATTGCAACCTTATATGGTGCAATTGAAGGGTGGAAGTGCATAACAATTCTTGTGTCGTTTTCTAGTTGTTGTTCTTCATAAGCTTCGCACAATGTTGCAAGCAACAATCTGTCACAACCAATTGAATATTCAACAACAGTAGGTACAAATTTTTCATTTGTGATTGGATCAGTGTATAGCATTGATTTTCCAGAAAATTCTTGGTGACGAGATAGGTCCCAAGTGCTGCGGTGGTGAATACCGTTTAATTCTTGCCAACCAAGAGGAGAGAAGAATTGAATATCACATGCAGCTTTTGCATAGAAAGCAAGTTTTTCATGATCTTTGAATCTTAGGTGATCTTCTTTGAATCCAAGGCCAACCAAGAAGTTCCAAGCTTTTTTCTTGTATGTTTCGTAGAAATCTAGGCTGTCTTTTTCGTGACAGAAGAGTTGGTGTTCCATTTGTTCAAATTCAATTGTTCTGAAGATGAAGTTTCCTGGAGTGATTTCATTTCTGAAAGCTTTTCCGATTTGTGCAATACCAAAAGGAACTTTTGCTCTGGTTGTTCTTTGAACATTCAAGAAGTTTACAAATTCACCTTGAGCTGTTTCTGGACGAAGATAAATTTTGCTTTGATCATCGCCAATTGTTCCACGGCTGGTTTCAAACATAAGATTAAATTGACGGATTGCTGTCCAGTTAAAGTTTCCGCATTTTGGGCAAGAAACATGATGTTCTGCAATATATGCTTCCATTTGTTCGTTGCTTAGTCCGTCTGCATTAACGGTTCCTTTGCTGTGAGCTTCAATTAAGTTGTCTGCACGGTGACGAGTTTTGCAAGTTTTGCAGTCCATTTTTGGGTCAGAGAAAGATGTCACATGACCGCTAGCTTCCCAAACTCTTGGATTCATCAAAATTGCAGCATCAACACCATAAGAGTTGTCGTTTTGTTGAACAAATGCTTTCCACCATGCTTTTTTGATGTTGTTTTTGAGTTCAACACCGATTGGGCCATAGTCCCATGTGTTCGCAAGACCATCATAAATCTCTGAACCAGGATACACAAATCCGGTTGATTTGCAGTGTGATACAAGTTTTTCCATTG
>JAZNPU010000158.1:0-3968 GCA_045589795.1 Clostridia bacterium | reverse complement strand
GACTTTTTTTTGCTATTTTGTTAAAATATGAGCATAGATACAAAGAAAAATACATTTTAACTAATTAAAATGAAAGCAAAAAAGCATAAAAAGAGTCGAAAAAGAATGTATTTTGCATTGTATCTTAAGCAAAGTGCGGTTTTTTAATTAAAAAAGGCATAGTTATGCCCATTTTTTGCTAAAATACTACATTTTTTGCGCACACATGTATAAATAAATATACATAAAAAGTTCAAACTAAAACAAAAAGGTGGAAATTATGGACGAAAACATTGTTCAAACAACACAACCAAAAAAGAAGAAAAAGACAGCCAAAATTGTTTTGATTGTTTTAAGCTGTATCTTTTTCTTGGCAGCTGCGATAATTCCAGTTGTTGTTTTCACAACCAAAAAGTCTGGAGTGAGAACTGAAGAAATGGAAGTGGGCAACTTCTTGATGCGACATGTCATTGATGGTGACAACGAGTATTATGAAGTTGTTCGTTATATCGGCAGCAAAGACACTGCAGAGGAGTATGACCCAGACGACTATTTGGATTATGTGCCAAATGACGATCTATACATCGTTAAAGTTCCGGCTGATGTTAATGGTGTTCCTGTGACAACCATTTTGTCTGGAGCTTTTGATGCCTCTGTTCGTGGTATTAATGCCGAGATCGACATTATTGAAATTGAAACAAAGGAGACTGCTGGCGGAGCACTAATGGGTGTTTCAATCATTGAATCAGATGCATTCTATGGTTGTACAAACTTGGTGAAGTTTGAAGTGCCTGAAACTGTTGAAACAATTGGTTCAAGTGCTTTTGCTAACTCTGGTCTTACAACCCTTGTTGTTTATGATGCTTCAACACTATCTTTTGAAGATGGTGCCCTTTCTGGTGCAACACAATTGACAGCATTAGACATCAAAGGTGCTTCAAATGGATTTGTTTCAACAGACATGAATATTGGTTCTGATACAATCGAAAGAGTTGAAATTTCAGGGGACAATGTCCATGTTGGTGTTGGAGCTTTCAATGAACTAAGCAGACTTCACACTTTGAGTGTTTATAACTACTCAAATCTTATCATCGACGATTCAAACCTTGGTGATTCGTCTCAAATTACCACCTTGAACATATATCATGCTGAAGACAATTTGACATATGCATTTATGTCTAAATTCTCAACATTGAGTGCAAGCTTGACAACAATCAATATTGATTCTGGAATCAATGTTTTGGAATCAAATGCTTTATCACATTTCCCAAGACTTCAATATGTGACATTTGAAGAAGGTTCAACTGTTGACCTAAATGTTCTTGGAAATAATAGCTTTGCAGGTCAAATATTTTATATGTTTGATGCTGTTGAAAATGATGAAGTTGCAACAACTGCAACAGAACAATCTGATTTGTATGCTATTGCATTCACAAACAGCACAGGAAAAAGCACACTTTCTAACAGTTTCTTAAGATTGTTCCCAGCTGCAGAAATTGGTGCAATCTATCTACCAGAAAATATTACTGCTGTTGGTGCCGATGCTTTTGCTGGCTACACATCACTAAGTGAACTTCATTTTGGTGAAAACAGCCAAGTGACATCAATTGCAAACACAGCTTTGACAAATGTTAACATTCCAACACTTAAAGTGACTGGTCCTTCTACATCAGAATCAAAAGTGTTTATTGAATTTAACACTTCTGCTGGTGCATATCGTGATCGTTATTCTTACAACCAAAGAAAAACACTTGGTGCTTATTCAGTCACAATTAACTTGATGAGCAGAGAAAATAGTGAATATTATCCAAGTGCAAGTGAACTTGGCAGAAACACAAGTGAATCATATTTGAAGAAAACAATTGAAATTAGTTATGGTACTCCAATTGCTGACAGACTTTATGACACAGCTGCACTTCGTGCTAATGGTCTTAATGATTGTTGGGAACTTGACGGTTGGTATTTTGATAGTTCATATCAACAACCTGTTGATTCAGCAACAATGAGTGAGGAATTTGACAATAGAACTGTTTATGCAAAATGGGAAGTTGTTAAAGAAAGAACCTATACAGTCACTATATATACAGAGAATATCGATAAGAACGGCTATGACAGTATTGAGAGAACTTTCTCTGCAGCTCCAAATGCTCAAATCAATCTTGCAAATATTTCTGGATTGACAACAGCTCCAACTGGTTTCACTGCAGACTTGAGATCTGACCACAAAGTTTGGGAAGGTAGAAACACTTTGGCAAATGTGTCTGGTTATTTCAAAGTGACATTCACAAGAAATACATGGACAATTTCATTTGATGCAAATGTTCCTGCAAACTCAGTTAACAATGCTGAATATGCAGATGGTGCTTTAGATAGCAGAGAAAATATTGCATTTGGTTATACCGTTGAGAATCTTCCACAACCAACTCGTTCTGGTTATGAATTCCTTGGTTGGAGTGATGTTAGAATTCAACCAACATGGATTGAAAAAGATTCTTATGAATATAATGTTGACGGAAATGTGACATTGTATGCTCAATGGAAAGCAAGCACTGTTGCTGTTAAGGTTATTGTTTATAAAGAAACAGCTGAGCCAGTAGCAGGGGAATACACTTTTGGCGACAGCACAACAATTTATGAAAACAACAAAAACTACACTGCAGACATGCTATTCAGTGAAGTTTTTGCTAGCTTGCAAGGTGTTATCACAACTGATTTCCCTGGATATGTTTATCATCATGATGGCTTTGATGACGATGATAGATTGTTTGGTGAAATGGATGTCACAAACATCTCACAAAATATTATTGAATTATATTATATTAAAAAGTTATACACCGTGACATATGACATCAACGACGACGATGGTGGAACAACAACTGCTGATCCATATACTATTGTTGTTGGTGGAGAAACAAAAACAGGCACAACAGTCACATATAAATATAATGATGCGATTGGTGAATGGGTTGCTGCAACTCGTCACGGATATGTGTTTGGTGGCTGGTTCTATAACACAACTGGATTAAAACTTGATGCTCAAGATAAAGTTGGAAATTCTTCAAATATTCCTGTTTCAACAGACGGTTTGACACTTGTTGCAAAATGGGATAAAGAAGGATTTGATGTTGAATTCCAATCAAATGGTGGACAACAAGCTAACGAAACAAGAACATACCACTTTGATACAGCAGATAGTCTTCCTTATGCCTTAAACAGAGTAGGTTATACATTTAAGGGCTGGTCTGTTGAAGAAGACGGCACCGTAGATTATTTGGTTAACGAAGCATATCAAGGTGCTGTTGAAAGAGTTATTATTAACTCTCTATACAATCAATATAAAACTAGTGGCGGAAGCAAATTAACTCTATATGCTGTTTGGGAAGCAAACACATATGTTGTTAAGTATCATATCAACGACAAAGCAAACACTGTTGAAACCCAAACAGTTGTGTTTGATACCACAGCTCTTTATAGTGTTGAAATTGCTGGTTATATATTCAATGGTTGGTTGGGTGAAGTTGGAACAACTGACTATACTGTCACAACAACTGAAGGACTTTATGAATATATCGCTGCTGTTATTGTTGCTGGAAAATATGATGCAGACAACGGAGAATATATCGAACTTTCTGCTTCATGGCAAAAAGATATTGTAGACTATACAGTTTATGTTCTTTTTGAAAATGTAGATGGAACTTATGGTTCTTATGAACAAACAGGAAAAGTTCTTACTCTTGAAAAAGAAACTGATTCTGTTGTCACACTTGCTGATGTGAAAGGCGAAGTTGAAACACAATTTGCTTCAGCTCTTGTTGGTTTTGCATATGATTCTTATGAATGGACCTCAACTGAAAAAACCGCAAGCGGAACAACAATCACTGTTGCTGGTGATGGATCTCTCGAATTCACATTATATTATAATAGAATATATATAAATATAACACTACAAATAGATAATAGTGTTATGCTTGAAAATGCAACTTTGAGTT
>JAZNPU010000157.1:0-3233 GCA_045589795.1 Clostridia bacterium | reverse complement strand
CGAAATTCATAATAACTCCTATATTTTTATACTAACAAAAATATAATAATTGTGCAAATCATTATTAAAATAAAATAAAAATTGCACAAAAAAAACGGGGTATAAACCCGTTTTTTGATGTTTATCTATTACGATTTTGGTCGTGCATGATTTTCCATGTTAAAACTGAAGAAATAACCCCAACAAGAATAATGCATGCAAATAGAATGATTGATACTGTATCCAAGCTGTTAACAAGCATAAGAACTAAACCAATTGCAATATAAAGAAAATTTGTTATTAAACTGATAATTAAGAATTTTTTGTTATCTGCCATAATACTCTCTCCTCAACTTTGTTAATACTATTGTATCACACAAATTTATAAAATACTAGACCCTTTTTTAATTTTTTATCAATTTTTTTATGTAATTTGAAAGATTTTGAAGATGTTTAAGGTTGTTATCTTCTTTTAGCCCCAAAAGAAACTTGTCAAAATCCTCACAAATGTTATAAATTTCTTCTTTACGAAGATGCTTGTTCTTCTTAACCAAAACATAAAGAATAGATGCAAAGCAAGCCAAATCTTCTGTTGTGTGTTTATTTGCAAAATAATCCTTGCAGGTCTTCACAAAATTATCTAGATCAAACCCAACAACATGTGTTTTTAAGATTAAATCTGTTAGCATATATTCTGTGTCCATATCAAAATCTTTTGCCAAACACATAAGTTCAATGCAGTTTGTGATTTTTTCTCTGTCTTGAATTGTTATTTTTGTCTTGCCAATATAAACTCTATGAACTTTTGCTAACACAAACTTGTATGCATTTTTTAAGTCTTTTGATTTTGCATATTGTTCAATATTGATTTTGTTTTCTTCAAAGTCGCCGTCTAAAAGTTCAAAGCTGTCGGCATCAAGGCCTGTGTTTTGATAGTTTTTATACATTTTTCGCAACTTTCTTTGCTGCTGTTTTTGTTTTTTAAGTTTTAATTGAAGTTCACGACCTTTTAAGCTAGTTTCAACAGAAAAACCCCAAATTGTTCTGCCAATGATTAACAGAAGCAAAACACCGTTTAATACAGCTGTTCCCACCCAACTTTGGAAGAACCAAACAACATAACCCCAATCGTCCTGTTTTTCAACAACTTTTCCAATGATTGTGCTAACTGATATGTTTTTTGTTTGACCATCGAGTTCAACAACAACATATCCAGATGGATAATTTGTTCCAACAACAATTCCTGTACCTTCACCAGCATTTCCTGAATAATATAGTTCATCACTCAAGCGAATTTCGCTTGTTGAAACATATCTTTTAACTTTTAGAGCCTGACCTGGCTGGGTTTGATAATAGTTTTCTGTGCTGACAACACCAACGAGATAATGTCCGTCGATTGTAGACAAATTGAATGATGATGTGAACACCATAAAATAGTTAAAAACCAACAATCCTGCTAAAACACAAACCAAAATTGTGTATATGATTGTATACACCCAACTTTTCTTTTTAAGTTCATTCTCTAAACCTTTTGATGTTGTGGTAATTTCTGTTGATTTTTTCATTTTCTACCTTTTTAATTTCAAAAGTGTTCTTCCGGCATCAATATTAACTTTTTCAACAACTCCATCGTGAGCAAATTTTTCACGAATGTAGTCTTTCAAAACTGTTCCCTGATGGAAACCATGAACCACCAAAATTGATTTATATGATAAATCAAGGCTGTTTATTGCATAAATGAGTTCGCTATATGCATCTTGAATTGTTTTGCCATGCAAATCTAATTCATGATATTTTCCGTATTCAAGCTTAATAAATAAATCTGTCATAATTAGTTAGATGGCTCCAAGATGATTGTTTGATTACAGGTTGGAGCTGTATCAATAAAGCCAACGATATTCCCCTTTTCATCAGTGATAGTGTCTGTTCTACGGAAACGAGTGTCCCAGTAAATATATTTATAATGTGAAATTATTCCTGCAGCTTGATCTGCTGCTGTTGCATAAACTTTTGCATATAAAGAATTGTTTACGAATGTTTCATAAGCAGTATCTGTGATATCTGATGTTTCTTCCAAAACATATGGAATAACAAATTGTTTTTCAATTGAAGACATAACCCCTGCATCTTGATAAGAAATTGACAAGTTTTCAGAGAAGTTTTCTAAAACTGAAGCAGGATCTTTAAGATATACTCGCCAATAGTTCATATATCTTGTTTCACCACCATAAGGTTCAAATTTTGAGTTAGTATCTAGGGATAAGTTTAAGTTTTCTTCATAAGAAACATCATATGATGTTTTGTTGCTATAAACCACTCTAATTTTGAAATATAGGTCTGTCACATTGCCACAAAGCATAAGTTCAGGAACAATCGTTTCGTTTTCTTCAAGGTATGTTTCGCCCTCAACAAAGATTGAACCGTTTGACAAAACAACATAAGTTCCTTTGCTGAATTCATAATCTTGACTGATTAAAAGTTGCATATCTACAAGTCTATAGCCTACAACATTGATTGTGTATGCAAAGTTATCAACAATGTGTTTTACATTTTCTGCATCAACATAATATGTTTGTAAATAGAAGACTTCGTTGCTATCTTTGGTGACCAAATTGCTATCGATTGTGATTGTTTTATTGTTTGTGTTGATTGTGATGTCGTTGATAACCTCTTTGTTATAAGAGTCCACCACTTCAATCAAAAGATTATTGCAATCGATTCCATCAATATTACCAAAAGCTTCATAAGAATATGTATATGATGTTCCATCACCATACAAAGTTAGTGTGTTGTCGGCACTTTCGTCAATAATGATTGAATTTACATAATTTTCATAAACATCTAAAACAAAGCTGTCACTTACTGCTTTGCCATATGTGCTATAAACCGAAATAGTTGTTTTGCCTGGTTTATAGTATTCAACATAAAAACTTCCATCATTTTTTACTGTTGCAACACTTGGATCAGAGCTTGTGAAAACACAAGCTGTTGAACCAGTTGATGTTTTTATGTCTACATCAATATAAAACATGTTTTCTTTTTTGTTAGTGAGATATGTAGCTGTGTCTTTGATTGGGTTGCCTTCTGAATTAAGGATTGTTAGATTATAAATTGTCACAGAAGACAAACTGTTAATCAAAAAATAGCCCCCAACACCAACACCGGCCGTGAGAACAATAATAAGCATTGTGATTAAAAATTTCTTAAGCTTCTTATTCATTTATCCCTACTTTTTTATTTTGTGCAGAGCTAGC
>JAZNPU010000156.1:0-2305 GCA_045589795.1 Clostridia bacterium | reverse complement strand
GATCGTTGTCTGCAATGCCATAAGCTACACTAGCACTTGGGTTTGTCCAACCAGCTTGAGAGCGAACTGCTTCAGAATATGCAATATATGGATCAAATCCAAGAACTTTATCTGTTTGTGTTGTTGCATCGCCAAGATATTGATTTTCATCTGTATAACCGTTTTCGATTTCGCCAACATCAAGGGATAGAGTATAGTAGATAGCATTGAAATAAGCATATAAGGTGATATCTGAATCTATGTCACCAAGCAATAGATATAGATAGCTTAGTGAAGAAAGGTTTTGAACAAATTCACCATCGGTATTTTTTGAGTAATCATCAGTGAATAGTTTTGATGCAGTGATTTTACCACGAGTGACTTCGTCACTGATGTCTTCTGAATGGTTGTCATAGTATGTCAATCCGTCTGTTTCAGAATCAAATTCCGTTCCTTCTGGATATCCACCAATTGTGAATAGATCTCTAACAAGTTCAAATGAATCTGTGTCAGCAGTAGGATCATCAGTTTGAACAATATCTCTGATTGGAGACTTTGTTGAGTAGAGTGAGTTGATTACTGAATCACCAGAGTAGATTGCAACACCTTTATATTCAGCAAATCCATTTGTGATAACTTTCAATTCAACAGTTTCATTGGCGGCAACAACCATTGAGTCGGCAATTACTTTACCTTGAGTTGTTGGTTCGTCAGCTATTGGATTTGGTCTGAATGTTGAACCTTTAGAAATATCTGCTTCGTCGTATGTCTTTTTAACAACATTGATTAGATATATTTTTGGTTCAAAGACTGCAATAACTGTAGCATTGCCATCAATAGAGTTATATTGAATAGCATAATATTTATCTGTGTTATAGTAATCATGATTAACTGCTTGTTTTGGAATAAATATTGCAGAGTTTGAAACTGCATTTTGTTCTTCAACTTGAACAGCAAAGCTTCCAGATTGAGAAACAATCATAAATCCTGCAAATGTGTATCCAGTTCTTTCTTCTGCAACAAATGTCACACTCTTACCTTTTTGAATAGTCAAACTGTCAACAGGATTTTCAGGAGGATTAGCTTTAAGGTCTGCGATATACTCACCAACTGTTTGACCTGATTCAAGGTTTTCGTTGTTGATTACATACAAACCATCAAAGTTGTTAATTTGTTGATATCCATATTGAAGAACTCCTTCGGTTGTTGTTTTTAGAGCTTCCAAAATGGTTTCGTTTGATGTGATATATTTGTTTACAGCACTGATTGATAGGGTGACAAATTTATCAGATACAAGTCCAATTGCAACTTGGCAACTTTGTTGAACAAATGACAATTTTGCAGTGTTGTCTGTTTCTTCCAATGTTTCATCGTTTTCAAATGTCACATCAACATCATGTTTCTTTAATGGATTTGATGTGTTTACAATTGTTAGGTTAGGAAGTAGAGAATATGTATATTCATCAACAACCTTATTCAAAACAATTTCAGTTTGACTTGTTGCAATGGTTATAACAAAGTTTTCACCTTCATATGAAGTATCTCCAATAGAGTTGTTTTCATATTTGATTGATGTATCAGAATTTAGTACCACAGAGATATATCGTTTTTGATCTTCGAAAATTCCAATATAGTCAGAAACAACACTGAAGTTTTCGTTTGCAATGAAGGCATAGGTTGTAGCATTTCTTGGAATGTTATAATCGGAATATTGATTTAATGTTTTATAATAATCATTTTCAAAATCTGTTAAATCAGTTGTATTCATTCCAAGAGCATTTCTCCAAGCAAGAATTCCACTATTTCCAAAAAGTGTACCAACTTCATAAACATCAAAGTCATAAAGTGAAACACCTGCAGATTCAGCCTTTTCTATGAAGAATTTGTAAATATCTGAAACACTCTTTGTGTTTGAAACTGCAAAACCTCTAAAGCTTGCTCCGCTAGCTGGATCGGTGTATGTGAATTTACCTTCGTTTTCAACAGAAAGGTTGATGGTTGCACCTTCATCAACCAAGAAGCTAATAGCTGCATATATTGATGATGTGTCATCAGGGTTAACAACAAGGTTATAACCTTCATGTTCATATGATGTTCCATTTACAATCATATTGAACTTATAAGCATCAGTACTTGTTGGAATATCTGCAACAGCAGCACCTAATTCAATTAAGTATAGGTTTTGAGTTGTTAGTGTATATGTTGTTGTGTGAGAACCAGCTATAGTAAATTCAAAAGAGTTAGCTAAATAGTCTTGTGATTTAATATAAACATTTCCTAGCAAATCAGTAAATCCTTTCAAAAGAAGATATTTAGCAGAAGAGTA